>PWUB01000004.1 GCA_003563755.1 Clostridia bacterium | reverse complement strand
GAGCCCTGAGCTCCTTGCACAGCCTCGCGGTCAGGCGGATTTGAAGCGGTAGAACCGTCGCTGTCGGTATCCTCCCGGAGGGTGGGGTCGGTCCGACACCAGGTCCGAGGCTGCATCACGCCCTGTCAGCATCCCTGACCACGCCTGGTCCTGGCGCGTCCAGGTTTGGGCCCGTGCAGCCAGAACCGTGTATATGCGCCGCAGAGCTGAAGCGGAAGGAGCCACCGATGATTCTCATCCTCGTTGTCAGGCCAGAAAAGCCTGACCTTGTCATCCGCGACCTTGTGAAACAGATCACAGAAGCTGGGGCTGAATACCTGATTTCAACGGTACCCTCCCTGTTTCTGCGTTATGACAATGCCCATCGAACACAAGTCCTGCATGACCGGGCGGGCCTGATCGAACCATCCGTGATCCTGGGTTGTGGGCCGGCGAATCTACCGGGCCCTGGGGGCGCTGGATCTCGGCGGTTACCGGCTGATCAACCCGCTGCGGGCGTGGCATATCGGCCGCAACAAGTGCCTGCAGCTGGCCGTGTTTGAGCGGGAGGGGATCCCTCATCCGTGGACCTTGTTCGCCCGGAACGTCGCAGGAGCAGCGGTTGCTGACCAGCTGCAGTGGAGTGAGCAGGCGTTCGTCCTCAAACCCCACGCCGCCGGCCGGGGGCTGGACGTGCACAAGACAGACGCCCGAGGGAGGGCTCTGGCGATGCTTGCGAGCACTCCCCGCTATCAACGGGGGGTCCTCATCCAAGAGTATTTGGACCACCCACCCGAGCACCGCCATCATTTCCGGGTCAACGTGATAGGCGGCAGGGCCGTGGCAGGTCACCAGGTGCGTGCAGCAAGGGGCAACTGGATCACCAACCGGGCCCGGGGAGGACGATCGATGGCGCATCACTCAACTATAGAGGATGTGCCTCCCGAAGTCGCGCGACTGGCGGTGAGGGCAGCGACAGCCATCGGTGCCGATTACTCGGGTGTCGATGTGATCAAGGGAGCCGACGGTGCTTACTACGTTCTGGAGACCAACGAGTTCCCCGGCTTTGGTCGCCCCACGACTATGCATCTCGGCAGGTATGTCGTGAACGCGGCCAGCCACCAGGAAGGCTAGTCCTGGGTCGCGCAGGATCAGGACCTGGCCGGTACCTGTTCACTATGCTCAGCGATGACAAGGCCCCACCAGGCGCACCGGCCAGGGTCTACGAGGCATCGGCCCATTAAGAAAGGCGGGCCTCCCGGAGACCCGCCCGGAACAACCGGCTCTACATTATTCGACGGTTATTGCCACGTATCCTCCTCCGTCTTCCTGGATTTCCACGAGTTTCCCTTCTCCACTGCTCTCAAGACCCTCCATCAGTTCGCTGAGATTGAGCCCGTGCTTTTCCATCTCCCTGCGCGCCTGCTGGGGAACGAAGCCCTCTATGAGGCGAACCAGGGCGAAGGGGAGGCGTACGTCAACCCGATCACTCTCGTCTATGACCTGGATGTGAATCCATTTCGGCGACCCGGCTCTTCGCACCGGCGGCGTCACCTTGCTCTCGGCCTCATCTATGGCCGACAGCATCTCCGCCGCCTCACCCGCCGTGATGGTACCGTCCTGAACCATCGACAGAATCTTGCGACGCTCATCTGCACCGTTGCCTTTCTGCTCGGTCATGGTGATTCTCCTTTCCTTCAGCAAAGCTCTATCAGAACGTGGTCCTCATCGTCCTGGACTTCAATTCGGGTACCACGAGGAAGCCTGCGTATGGTCCGCAGTACGGTGTGTACCGAATCCATGCCACCGGACAGCTCCTCTTCTATCTTCTCGGTGGCCTTCGGGACCCGCCCGAGAATCCATCCCGCGAGACCCAGGACTCCCGAGCAGAGGAACCAGGGAAGGGTCACACCGACCACCTTCTCACCGTCTTCTATGACCTTAAGGCGCAGCCACCGAGCTCCCCTCAGTCCGTCGCGGACATCTATGTCGGGCGGCCTACCGTTGTCCGCGCCGGACGGCATCCTTTCCTCATCGACCCTCTCTACGTCCGCCACCTTCTCCCTCACTTCATCCCCTCCCAACGTGGGTACCTCAATATCCTTGATTGATCACTTCAAGAATACTGAACCCAACACAATAATGTCAAGCCACTCCTGCGAAATCAAGGGTCAATTTCAAATTCTCCTCTTAGGATCGACTCCGCAGCACAACTAAAGGGCCCGTATCCTGCATATACATGAGAGCTGCGGAGGAGGTGAAGGAATGCGGCGGTCGACGAGCAAGTCCAGCTGCCTGGTTACGCTGCTGATACTCCTCATCTTCATCAGCCTGGGTACATGGAATCACCCTCTGAAGGAGAATCCCGAAGGCCGCCTCACCGAAGAGGGAATCACCCTGAACGGGTATCCCCTCGGTACGAGGGACCTCGCGGACGTTGAGTCCCTGCTGGCGAGAGCACAAGGGGTGACCCGCATCGCCTCGGCAAACGGCGGGAGGATCGATGACGGCATAATACCGGCCAGGTGGGGATTGAAACTGAATGTACAGGAGATTCTGCGAAGGCTCGCCGATGCACCGCCCGGTGCCCGGCTCGAGGCTACATACGTCCTGCAAACTCCCGGACGAAATGTGAAACAGGAGCAGCTTCCCGCCAGGGCCGCCGCTCCCGGCCTCAATGCCGTGGGACTGATGGTGAACGTTGCATGGGGAGGAGAGCACCTCGAAGACCTGCTGGCGGTACTGCGGGAGCACGGGGCCCGGGCCACCTTCTTCGTCATGGGCGCGTGGGCCGCGGATAATCCGGACGCTGTCTCGACAATCGCAGGTGAGGGGCACGAAATCGGAGCCCACGGTCACCATGACAGACACCCCAGGGACATGACCCCCGGAGAGTTCCGCGATGACCTCCTGGAGTGCGTTGAGCTGTTACACGGGCTCACCGGTCGGCATCCGACGGTATATACACCCCACTACGGAGAGGTGATGCCCTTCACCGTGACGGAGGCAGCCAGCCTCGAGCTGAAAACCGTACTCTGGACGGCCGACACCGCTGATTGGCTCCTCGAATCGGTGGATCAAATGCTAAAGAGAGTCATCTCGAAAACCCAGGATGGTTCCCTCATACTGATGCATCCCACGGACAAGACCCCGGATTTTCTTCGTAGATACCTGGAGTTTCTGCGCGGCGAGGGGCTGGACACCCTTAGCTGCGGTCACCTGCTCAGCCCTGTACCGGCGCCCCCGCACGACCTGGCCGAAGTCCTGGCGACGCTGGACGAGGATCACCAACCGGAGGAGGGAGGTAAAGAGGATGGGGTTTCTGCCCGATGAGTTCTTTGACCTGGCGACCCTGAATACAGTGGCAGGGGCAGCCCTTGCGGTCTACCTGGTGGTCCGATTCACCAAGTCCATATTCAAGGGCCGGGTGCCCGACTGGATGATCCGCGTGTACGTCCTGGTGTTGTCCTGGGCGGTGTTGGCCTTCGCGCGCATCTCCACCGGGGATGTCAGCAGGACGACCCTGGGATTGATCCTGCTCGACGGCTTCCTCGTGGCCTTCACCTCGATGGGACTGCACGAGGCAATCAGCGACCCGAAGGCTCTCAAGACGATGATCCAACCACCATACAAGAAATGACTCGGTACCGGTCCACCGAGCGGAGTGCCTGTGCGTTGGGCGTAAGCCCGCAACGGGCCTCCGCTTCATCTCACGCGATGCACGGTCTCCTGCCTGTAGTCCATGATCACCCGCACATAGCCCCCCAGCATTTCATCGACTCCGCGGTCACCGGTGTCGACCAGAAAGGGTCGTCTCTGCTGCGAGAGGATCTTCGCCTTCGTTGCCACGACCCAGATCCTATCCCGCCCGACGGCCCTGATCACCGAGGAGCTGATCTGCTGGTTTCCTCTTCCGAATATGTAACCCTGTCCGCCTATCGGCGTCACGATGATGTGGGCCGGTCCGTTCTGTACCACCTTCACCAGGTTACTCTCGTTGGCATCCCTGAGGATCAACTCTCGTCCTCGCACCACGTCCACCCCCAGGAGGGCGTTATCCAGGTTGAGGTGGTCCATTATCGCCCTGGTGGTGGTTCCCGGACCTATGATGTAGAAGGTTTCATCTTCCATGAGCTCCACCACGTACTCTGCCATTCCCTCGAGCACAGCCCCTTCACTCTGGGTGCTGGCAGACTTCAGCCCCTGCATCATGGGACTCTCGGGAACTCGGAGGTAACCATAGAGTTTGGCCGATACGCGGCCCTGTCGGAAGGCCTCTTCGTCGATGTCCATGACCTCGGAATCACGGAGCTGCTGGATCTCACCGGACATAAACGCCGCGGCCAGGCTTCCCGCCGCCCGGGGATCCGTGGCGAACACGGCGGAGTGCATCTTCACTCCGGCCGGCACGCCCACCACCGGCACGGCACCGTCAACGGCGTCCAGTATGTTGCGGGCCGTCCCGTCGCCCCCGCCGAACATCAGGAGATCGATCCCCCCGCTGATCATCTCCCGGGCCGCCTTCTCCGTGTCCTCCGGCCCGGTCTCCCCCGGTTCCGGGAAAACCTCGAGAACCGCGGCTTCGAGATCCGCATCCCTCACCGCATCCTCTCCCATGGATCCCGGACAGGTGAGGAGCCGCACCCCGGGGGCAAGGGCCTTCAGCTGCTTGAGAGCCGTGGTAACTCGACCCGGAGCCTCGGGCTCTGCTCCCAGGCTGATCGCCTGCTGCAGCGCCTCGGGTCCATCGGTGCCCTTAAGACCCACCCGTCCTCCCATGCCGGCTATGGGATTGACGATGACACCCAGTAGTCCGCTCATATCATCTTCCTCTCGTCCTACGTGCAACCGTGATCCTCACCGGTGCAGACTCCCCGCCCCCTCTGTTCCTCCAGCACCTCGGCGATCCTGGGCGGCTCCCAGTGTTCTGGCTTGAGGATCTTACCGTCATCCCTGAGACCGCCGCCGTCCTTCGTCATGTTGGCCCGGTGAACCTCCTGGAAGACGGGCCGAATGTCGATGCCGAAGGCAATAGCCGTACCATAGGTCACGTACAAGAGATCCGCGATGGCATCGGCCACCTCGACGAGGCTGTCACCGGCAACCGCCCTCTTGAGTTCCTCGAGCTCTTCCTCCATGAGGCTGATCCGCAGTGATTTCGTGTCTGAATCCGGAAAAGCCGGCTGACTACCCACCACGGCATTGAATTTCTGGTGAAAATCGAGGACCGCCTGGTGGGGATCGAATCGATCGGACAAGGCCACTCCTCCTCCCGTGCTTTCACCTTCTCAATTGTATCTTGGATCACTGCTGTAGGGAAAAGGTCTCCCGGTTCATCCAAAAGGATTTCTGCATCTGGCATAGAACACGTCCCTTGAAGCAGCGCCACACATCAAGTCTTGCTGGCACCAGGTTGCAGCAGCGTTTCGTAAGATGGGGAGGGGGTACCTACCACCGGCAGCGGGTTGCTGACGAGGTCAGGCATCACGACCGAGTTGCAGGAAGGAGAGAAGGTACTATGTCGGACCTGAAGGATAAGTATCAGAAGTACCTGTGGGCACCGTTCACTCAGATGGGGGATCTCTCGGATGTTCAACCCCTTGTTATCGTCTCCGGAGAAGGTGCAACGGTCACCAACAGCGACGGCAAGGTGTTCATCGACGGTCACGGCGCCCTGTGGCTGGCCAATGTGGGATTCGGACGCCAGGACATAGTCGATGCAGCCTCGGAGCAGCTGGAGCGACTCAGCTACTTCCCGTCGTTTGCGGGGATGGCCAACAACGTGGCCGTCGGGCTCGCCGAGCGCCTGGTGCAGCTGACGGACAAGGAAGGCATGGGGCGCGTGTTCTTCTCTTCCGGAGGCTCGGAGGCCGTGGAGACGGCCCTCAAGATGGCACGTCAGTACTGGCGTCTCAAGGGTGAGGACCGTAAATACAAGATCATCTCCCGTCGCGGCGGCTACCACGGAGTAACGATGGGAGCCCTGAGTGCCACGGGTATGGTGGCCAACCGCCGCCTGTTTGAACCACTGGTGCCTGGATTCCGGCATATTGAAGCTCCCCACTGCTATCGATGCCCGTACGGGCTCCAGCGGGACGACTGTGAACTGGCCTGTGCAGCCGAGCTGGAACGCACCATCGAGTTCGAGGGAGCTGACACCGTCGCAGCCTTCATCGGTGAGCCGGTCATGGGCGCCGGCGGTGTCATAGTTCCCCCCGATGGATACTGGCAAGAGATCGAGCGAATCTGCAGAAAGCACGGAGTTCTCCTGATCGCCGATGAGGTGATCACCGGCTTCGGCCGTACCGGAACGCTGTTCGGATGCCGTCACTGGGACGTGACGCCGGATATCATGGTCTTCGCAAAGGCCCTCACCTCCGGATACCTGCCCCTCGGCGCGACGATGGCACGCGAGGAGATCTTCGAAGTGTGTCTCGGCAGGCAGGGAGAGGGTCGCGAATTCCGTCACGGCACCACCTACTCCGGGCACCCCGTGGCCTGTGCAGCTGCTATGGTCAACATCGATATCATTGAACGTGAAGGTCTCGTGGAGAAATCCCGTGAGAACGGCGAATACCTGGTCAACCGGCTCCGCGAGCTTGAGGACATGGCAGTGGTAGGCGACGTCAACGGCCTCGGCCTCATGGCCCGGGTGGAGCTCACCGGAAAGGGTCGGGCACCGGAGATCGTCCAGGAGATGATGAGACGGGGCGTGATCCTCCGACCCCTCGGTGACGTGATCGCCTTCTCACCGCCGCTGGTCATCACCCGGGACGAGATCGACACCATCGTGGACACCCTGGCGGACATACTCAACAAGGTGCTGTAGGCAGGGTCTGGCGGGGCGGCGGCCGGTACGGCGCCGCTCCCATACAGCCCAGAACTGCGTCTTCAGAGTTTGACATCTGCGCAGCATATCGGTTAGAATCATCATGCTATGGGCGCGTAGCTCAGTGGCAAGAGCGCGTGACTCACATTCACGAGGTCGTAGGTTCGATCCCTACCGCGCCCACACCCAAAACCCCCGCCCCGTAAGGGATTGCGGGGGTTTCGGCTTTCGCCCTAAGCCCCGCCGACGCACGTGTTTGCAAGCATTCAGCAAACACCGGAAGGAAATACGAGTTAGCTCTGCGATGTGGTAGGTGTCATTTGCAGGGATTCACGGCTGTAGCACGGAATACAAGGAGTACCTGAGCTATCTCGACTGTGAGTTCAAATCTCGCCATCCCGACCATTTCAATGCTCGGCTCGCCTCCTTGAGATGGCATTCGCGTCTACTGGTGCTGGAAGAGCGGTATGGATATTGTGCCTGTCTCCGGCTGCAGTACGGATGGTGATTTCATCCCGCCGGTGTCATTGTGGCTGGGAGACAAGAACTCCTCCACCGATGCGTTTCACG
>PWUB01000081.1 GCA_003563755.1 Clostridia bacterium | reverse complement strand
GGTAACCAAGGGACACCAGCAGCAGGTGGATCCCGTCAGTCATGATGGACAACCCGATGACCATTTTTATCAGGTTCCGCCTGGTCACCAGACAGTAGAGACCCAGAGTTATCATGACTCCAACGACGCCGTAGTTCGGACTCAGTGTTCTTCACCTCCCAGGGGGCCTAGCAAAGCATATAGGATCAGCAACAGGCCCGTCGCCACCTTCAATCCGACCGCTAGATTCAGGAGCACCATGTTGACCGGACCGAACAGCTGCCCCATTTCACCGCCGGTCATCGTGCTCTCAAAAAAGTAGGAACCGGCGAAAAGTCCTCCCAGACCTACCCCCATGATAGCGATAGCACCGATTTCCTCGCATATCTCGCACTCTATGAACCCGAACTTCTTGCTGGTAAATTCCAGACCAAAGGTCAGGAGAAGCACCACGATAGATGCAGCCACGACAACTCCACCCGGAAAGCCACCTCCCGGAGTGAGATGTCCGTAAACCATGAGATAGATCCCGAAGAGAGACGCAAAGGGAAACACAACCCTGGCCACCGTCCTCGCGATCACCGTCATTTCACCGATGCTGATCTGACTCTTGGCTACGGACAGTCCTGCCTGAGACACCATCACCACGCCGACGACAGACGCGAAGAGCACGGTCGCCTCCCCCAGAGTGTCGTAGGCCCGGTAGCCCCACAAGACCCCGGTAACGGCGTTGGAAGCCCCTGTTCCCTCAGGGGGCATTTTCGGGCTGCCCTCGAGGATCGCGGCTCCAATGCTGTGCACATGACCCTCGGGGAGCCCGGGTGAGCCCGGAACGCTCACCGGAATGTCGTCTACTTCCTCGGTAAGCACCCGCACCGGAAATGAACCGTAAGGAGGTGCACCCGAGTAAAGGGCATAGGTGAACAGTATTCCCACAGCGGCAACCACGCCGAGTGCAACCGCGCGCCTCATCATTCTGTCCTCCTCGTCTGGTTGATGGCATTCACCAACAGGACCGTACTGATGCCCGCCCCGACAGCCGCCTGAGTTATAGCCAGATCTGGAGCCTGGAGGACGTAAAAAATGACCGCAAGCCCAACGCTACCTCCTGCTAGCAGGATGATGGAATAGAGAAGGTCCTCGAGTTCAACAGCGATGATATAGAGGACCAGTACCAGCACCAGAAGACCGTTCAGAATGTATGACTCAATCATGCGGTCGTCATCCCCCTAACTATCTGCCCTTTCTCGAAGTTCGTTGATCTCAGTCCCATCGCAAAAACTGACCCCTGACAGGTGGGCGGCATGGGCAATGGCGTGAGACCCCGCCGGAGCTGTTATAAAGATAAAAGCCGCTATCACTGATGCTTTGATGAAGAACTCACCGCCTCCGTAGAGGCCGGCCGCGATAATCGAGACTATCACTCCTCCGACGACCATCACTGTACTGGCATGCAGCCGATTGTACACGTCTGGTAACCTGATCATGCCGACGGCGCCCACGATAGCGCAAAAAGAGCCCACGATAAACAGCGTGAAAGCTATCCACTCAGTCATGTCTCCGACCCTCTTCGCTCAAGATATTTCGAAACCACCAAAGTCCCAACGAAAGCTAGCAGGGCATAGACCATAGCTACATCGAGGAAGATGGCTGCGCGGTAGCGAACACCCAAGACCACTAGAGCTGCGATCATCAAAGAGGTCATGGCGTCAATTGCCACTACCCGGTCAGGAATGGTAGGACCGATGACGGCTCTAACCGCACAACAGAAACAGGCCACAGAAACAGCAACTAACACCAATCCTAGCATCATCCGAAAATCCTCCTCAAGTAACTCTCGAATTGGCCGGCAATCTGCTTCGTCACCTCGTGCGGATCCGTGGTCCTGACGTTTATCCAGTGGACGAAAACAGCCGATTCTTCCTCATCGATGTCGACGGTGAGCGTGCCCGGAGTCATGGTGATGGAGTTTGCGAGAGCAGTTATCCCGAAATCGGACTTCAGTTCAGTCGTCACTTTCACCACGCCAGGGTTGATCGGCATTTGCGGATGCAGGATTAGGTATATGACTTCCGCGTGCGCCTTGATCTCGCAGTAGATGTATACAAGCCCATAGATAGGAGCCGCGATCCAGCTGTCGAGGCTGAAGGACTCTCCCTCTCCCCTGCCGAGGAGGAGCACCCGGTGGGAAAGCATCGCAACAACTCCGGAGGCTGCAGCACCGACCAGCACCTCCTGCAGCTTGAAGGACTGTGTTAGCACTATCCATGTAACCCACAGTAGCACAAATGTTGAGATGAATTTCGTGATTCTCAACGTTCTCCTCCCCTACTACTCCTTGACAACAAACCGTATGGAACGGAGGAAAGCCATACAGATTATATAATACAAGCTCAGATCGGGAAAGTGTAACGACCACGGAGTCAAGCCGTTCATGCTGTGTCCCTGCTGCGGGTTGGAGTGTCGGGATTTGAGCGTTGCCAGGCCCCCTTGATGCGGCTCCGATCCTGGCCCAGCGCCATGGGCCACCTTATGCCTTCCTGATCGGTTTTCGGGCCCCACCCTCCATCTGCTCTGTCCTATCCATTGATGTGCATGTACTTCTCTCAGTGGCCTGGAAGGTAGGGATCTATCAACGGGAAAAGGTGGGTTGGGGGAGGTTTCTAGGGGGTGCGCCGGATGCTCTCGGCCTTTGGTCCATGGTCCGCTGATGCTCAGAACCCTTGGATACCCTTCGCGACGGCTTTGGCACCCGGCGCACGGTGATAGCGCCAGGAGGAGTTACCCGGGCTGCCGGAGAACGTGCTCTATTCTCCGGCAGCCTTGATCGTTCAGCTGACGTCCCACGGCTGCGGTGGGAATAGCGGCGGAGGTGGGGCCTCGAACCACTCCTCACAGCGCGTGGGAAGCTCTTCGCACTCAGGCGGCGGCGGGCAGAAGCCGTACGAGGGGACCAGCAGCTGCACCTCTAGGGCTGTCTTGATGACGACGTATTCACCAACCTCGCAGTGAACCTCATCGGGGCTGATGATGTCGCAGCCCAGGCACTCAATCACCGCCTCGACTTTACACTGCATCTCGTCGGTTCCGAAGAGGATCACGGTCTTCTCGTGCTCCTCGCGTTCCGACACGGTCTGCTCTGTATTATCGGCGCACCTGTAGGTCACATCGACCCAGTACCAGTAGGTGACGTGCGCTCTGACCAGGGGTGGATCATCCTGGAACTGGACCAGGTCGCAGTCGACTTCGAAGTCGCGCGTGGTGCAGCTGATGATCTCGACCGGCGGACAGTGCACGTCCTCTACCAAGTCGAATTCGATGGTGGGGCACCTCTTTTGTGAGCAGGCATCGTAGATCTTCTTGGTTTGAATGCATACTGCTTCTATGGGATCGGGCACCTCACTGGGCTCAAAGGGACCTGGGAACACCTGATTGACGTTTGCCATGACAGCCTCCTCTCTCTATATGCCTGGGTTGTTAACATAATATATGAGAGGCAGTGGAATTGGTGACAGCATCAGCCTGTGCGGCAACACTTACCGTGCCCGAAAGCCATAAAGGCGGACACCTGGGCATCGGACCGGGCCCTGTTCTCCTTGCGGCGGGAAAGCTCAAGGACGTATCTCCCCACGTACCGGCATACCGCCGTCCTGCCGAGCCCAGCAAACGCGTCGGTCTCCAGAACGTACAACGCACCGTCTGCCTTCTCCATCACATCAACGCCCGAGCAGTCCGCATCGATGGCTGCAGCCGCCCTTGCGGCCAGGCAGACGGCATCTTCGGGAGCATCCTCGATCTTATATCCTGAGGCCAGTGGGTCGCCGCCGCCAGCCCGGTTGGTGAGCCAGCTGCTGGTTACATGTATCTCTAGGCCCCTCACCGGTTCAGCACCGACCACGCTGACCCGGAAACACATGGGTGGATGATTCCCTTGTGCTTTTCATCTCTGTGTGCGGGCGGAGTTTTCGAAGCGCAGAAACAGGGCGGGTACGGTGGAGATCAGGCGTTCTGTCCCCGCAGTGTCAAACACACAGACCAGGTCACTGATCAGCCTGCCCGGGTTGTCGACACTGCTAGGGAGAGCGAGGATCACCGCCTGCTCCTTCAGTTCCTGGAGCCCTCCCGCGGGGATCATCCCCTCGGTCGATGCAGCCCGTGGACTCAGCTGACATCACTCACACACCGTGGAGCCAGGTGAGATTGAGTCCCCTGTCTCTGCCGGCGGGCAACATCAACGATGTGTCTGCCCAGGTGCAGCGCCGTGCGTTCGCCGAAGCCCGGGAACTCATTCGCCTCGAGGACATAGAACCCACCATCGGATCCCTCTATGACGTCCACACCCGAATAATCCGCACCGACCGCTTCAGCGGCCCTGAGCGCCAGGTGCACCGCATCTTCAGGAATGTCCTTGATGCTGTACAGGGGCGCCATGGATCGTCCTCCCCGGGCCTGGTTGGTCACCCAGTTACCAGCCGTTGCCCGCAGTTCGCAGCCCGTCACCGCCTTACCGCCGACCACGTTGACTCG
The DNA here is from genome assembly GCA_003563755.1 of Clostridia bacterium. The sequence continues at coordinate 2,895 of PWUB01000081.1, read as the reverse complement.
GAAGTGATGGCGCACCTTCGGTGCATGGTCGAGGTATTCCTGTACCAGGACTCCCTGCCGGTATCTGGGCGTCCGGGAGAAGATCGCCGCCGCAGTCCGTCGGGTGCGTGCCTTATTGACGTCCATTCCCCTGCCGGCACCGTGTGGTTTGAGCACGTACTCTTGACCGTCCCACTGCACCTGGTCTGCGATCGTGGCGAAGCTCACATCCTCGCCGAAGAGGGTCCATGGATGCGGTACTCCCTCCCGCTCGAACACGGCCAGCTGCAGGCACTTGTTTCGGCCGATGTGCCAGGCCCGCCTCGGATTGATCAGCCGGTAGCCGGCGATCTCCAGGGCGTCGAGGGCACTGTAGGCGTACCGTCCCCCTACCCAGTGAAAGATGACACAAGGGTCGATGATTCCTCTCTGGTTGTGAAGGATCTGGGCACGGCGAGTGTTTTCGAAACGCAGAAAAAGGGCGGGTACGGTGGAGATGAGATATTCCTCCCCGGCCGCCTGCACTTGCCGGAGCACGTCGCGAACCAGCTTACTCGGATTATCGGCGCTTGCGACGAGAACGAGGATCACCGCCTGCTCCTTCCATCACACGGTACTGCGTGGACATAAAGGTCCTCTAGATTGTTTATGTTACGCTGCTCGGAAGCATCGTGTTACGGCTCCGCCGCCATATCCGGAGACGGTGGGGTCGGGATATCCTCGCAGGGGATAACAGCGGGTGCGACTCTATGAGCTAAAAGCCCTGTGGGCGCTCACCCCGGTGAAGGCAGGGTCAGGGCAGCTCTCATGCGGTCCGGCACCCCTGATTGGGCACCGGACCGCCGAAGGAGAACACCAGAGCCGGGCGGCTTTGGTGTTCTGAGGCTTCCTTCTGCTGAGGATTAAGATAGACGCGAACTACTCCTCCCCCGGTATTCCCCTCTCGTCCCATCCATGCAGGCGGTAGTACTCGGCGCGCATGACTTCGAAGTCTCGCGGATCCGCAACCAGGTCGCGGTTCGGTCCGATCGGCTCGTTGAAGAACCTCTCGGGGATGGAGTCGTCCTCGGTGGTCCAACCCTCGCGGATATTGAGTCGCCTGGCCAGGGTGGTGACCCTGCCCGCGAGCGCCAGCATCTCATCGTGGGAAAGCTCCAGACCCGTACTCGCCTCGAGAATGGTCGCCATGCCGTCCCACCCGATGAACTGCTGGTAGAAACGGCAGAGGATGAGACAGTCCTCCAGGGTGTTGCGATTCTCGAAGTTGAAGAACTCCGAGGTCTTGGTCACCGGATCCTCGGAGGCCTCGCCGCGCAGTTCGGACATGTAGAAGCTCGACCGCAGGTGACAGCCCCCCCTGCTCGACACCGCGTAACCGAGGGTCATACCCGGCAGTCTGCGGGGATCGTACCCGGCCGGTTCGAGCCCCTTCACGTGAATGGCGATATCTTCGAGCCCGAGCTTCGCTGCCACTTCCCTGACCCCGCCGGCAAGGAGCTCGCCGGGCCCCTCCCTAGCGGCTATCTGTTCCAGGAGCCGGGCGATGCCGTCAACGTCCCCGTAATCGGGCATGTCGCTCAGTTTCGCCCTCCTGCAGGCCTCGATCGCGAAGGCGACGGTGTTGCCGCCGGATATAGTGTCCAGGCCGAGGCGGTCGCACAGATCGTTGAGATAGATGACCTCGGTGATGTCGTCAACGCAGCACAGCCCGCCGATCGCATACAGGGTCTCATACTCGGGTCCCTCGAGGGTAAGGCCGGCGTGCCGCCCTACCTTCACCGTGCTGAGCTTGCCGCAGGCCATGAAACACCGGTGGCAGGCCTTCGGCTTCACATCGGTCTTTTCGTGCATGGCATCGGAGCTGATGCCCTCCCATGATTGAAGCGTTCCCTGGGACCAGTAGCGCGTGGGAAAGGCCGAAGCCTCATTGGTGGTAGCGACCATGTACGGCGTGCCCCGCTTACGCATCGTCCTGGTCCTTTCGGTGTCACCGTGGGTCTTCACCATCTCGCAAACATACTCGTTGAGGAGCTGCTCATCGGCAAGGGGCGCGGACGTGTGACCCGAGAAGACTATGCCCTTGAGTCTCTTTGACCCCATCACCGCACCCATTCCGGTACGGCCCGCCGACCTCCAGTAATTATTCTTGATGCACGCGAAGGGCACCAGGTTCTCTCCGGCCGGCCCTATCACCAGGGCCTGCGCTCCGTCGACAGCCGTTCTCTGCAGGATCGCGTCCTCGGCAGCATATGTCTCCTCGCCCCAGAGATCGGAGGCATCCTCGAACTGCACTCCCTCATCGGAAATGTGAACGTACACCGGCTCGGGGGATTTCCCCTCGATCATGAAGGCGTCATATCCAGTGCGCTTCATGACCGGAGCCACGTGCCCTCCGGAATATGATTCGCCGAAGAAACCGGTGAGGGGCGACTTGGCAAACACGCCGAATCGGCTGGCGGCGGGAACAACTGTGTCTGATGCCGGACCGGTGGCGAAAATGAGCTTATTGTCGGCGGAAAGGGGATCCACTCCCGGCTTTAGGTGCTGAAGCAGTAGGTAGCTGGCCAACCCCTTGCCTCCCATATACTCCCTGAGCACGTCGTCGGGGATAGGCGCTTGAGTCGCCGTCTGCTCCGTGAGATCTATTCTGAGGACCTTCCCGTGAAAACTGTACATGTTCAACTCACCCCTGCTCCCGTGGTTTTCCTCGAACTTGCTAATACACCAGGGTCGGCCGAATGCTATATGCCACCCGATGCCCCCCGCGGGCGGCGCACCGGGGTCGTGTCCCACCGCTATACGTTCTCGTTCGACCAGACGATTTCCTCCGTTTTGCCTGGTGTCCGGAATTTCCCGGAGGAAGGGTCCGCCTGGAAGACCCCGTGATCTTGCTGATCTCGGGACACCAGTACAGGT
>PWUB01000325.1 GCA_003563755.1 Clostridia bacterium | reverse complement strand
TGTCAACACCTGCACCGCTACATTACATGGGTACATCCCGCAGTATGAGATATCCTCCCAATGGCCCGTGCCATCGGCACTTACATGACTATCAGACCGCTTTCAGAGGGGGTAACTTCCGACTAAACTAATACCTGTAGCTGCAATCCTGGCCAACTGTTGGAGGGAGGTGGCCGGAGGTTGTTGTGTCCGGCCCGTTCTCTCTCGTACGGTTCTCGCCCCGTAGCTCTCTCCGAAGCGACCGTGCAGGAAGCTAGGCAGGCAGCATCACAGCCGTTTCATCACGCCTTCAACCTGGGATCCAGCACATCCCGTAGAGCATCACCGAGGATGTTGATGGAGAGAACCGTGAAGAAGATGAAGAACCCCGGGAACATTATCAGATGGGGAGCATCCCGAACATGATGCCTAGCCGTGCTCGCCATGGCACCCCACTCAGCGGTCGGGGGTTGAACACCCAGTCCCAGAAAACCCATGCCCGCGGCGGTCAGGATCGAACCGGCCACCGACAGGGTGGTCAGCACGATGATGGGAGACAGGATGTTTAGCACGACATGTCGGGTCATGATTCTTGATCCGGAAGCCCCCAATGAACGAACGGCCTCCACGAAGTCCATTTCCTTGATGGACAACACGCTGCCTCGGCTCACCCGTGCGAAGCTGGGAATTCCCCATATTACCAGCGCCACGATCAAGTTGTTCATGCCCGGGCCCAGAATGCTCACAATCAGGATGGCGAGAAGAATTCCCGGAAATGCCATCATCACGTCCACGACCCGCATGACCACGTTGTCCAACCTACCCCCGTAGTATCCGGATACTACACCGAGCGTCACTCCTAGCACCATCCCACCGAAGGAACCGAGAACTCCGATCATCAGTGACACCCGCGTGCCGTAAGCGATGCGGGTGAGCACATCGCGCCCGCTCTCGTCGGTGCCGAACCAGTGGTCGCGGGAGGGCGATTGAAGCCGCCGAAGCAGATTCTGCTGCCCCGGCCGATACGGAGTAAGGTAAGGCGCGAACACGCCCATGAGTACCACCAGCATCAGGAAGACAACGGCGGCCGCAACGAGGCGGTTCTTGGCAACCCTCAACCTGAACCGTTGTCCGAAGGTGAGGCCCTTGGGATCAGCTGAGGGATCACCGGCCATCCTGTCGCCTGCGGACTGCTCGGGTTCTTGCTGCATTGCCACCAAACTCATCCTTTCCGCCCATCACTCGTAACGAATGCGTGGGTCAATCACCGCATAGGCCAGGTCTGTTATGAAGTTGGCCAGGACAAAGGCTATCGCCACCACCAGTACCGTTGCCTGAACGACGGGGTAGTCCCGGCTGTTGATGGCGCCGATCATATATCGGCCGACGCCCGGCCACGCGAACACCGACTCCACTATAACCGAACCGCTCAGAATGGAACCAAACTGCATACCCAGAAGCGTCACCACCGGGATGAGGGCATTGCGCAAAGCATGCCTGAAGATGACGATCCGATCCGCCAAGCCCTTGGCCCGCGCCGTGCGTATGTAATCCTGGTTGATGACGTCAAGCATGCTGGAGCGGGTGAACCTAGCCAGAACCGCCGCCGAACTGGTTCCCAGCGTGATAGCAGGCAGTATCGCGTACCGAAATCCCTCCCACGTGTATATGGCCCCTCCGAAACCCGAAGGTGGGAGCTTCCTCAAGTACAGCCCCAGGATGAGCATGAGAACGTACCCGAAGAAGAAGTTGGGTATGGAAACGCCGAACAGCGCGCCGAAGGTGGTGACGTTGTCGAGCAGCGTATCGCGCCTGACCGCCGAGATAATGCCGAAGGCCACGCCTATGATCACTGCTATGCTGAGCGAGAATACGCCCAGCTGCAGGGTGGCAGGGATGCGTCTACGCAGGTCATCCACGATGGGGGTGCGGTGCCGCAGCGATCGCCCGAGGTCCAACCTCAGCGTGCGCCCGAGATATGATAGGTACTGCTCGTGAAGGGGTCGGTCGAAACCCAGCCGCTCCCGGATCTGCTCAACCATTGCTTCCCTGGCCTCGCCCTCGAGGTCCGGCGGTATCATCATGGTGACGGGATCTCCTGGTGCAAGATAGAGGGAGAAGAATACTATCGTCATAACTGCCAACACGGTGGGTACGGCCAGCAGGAGCCGCTTCGCGATGTATGTCTGCATTCCCTATCCTCCCCATGCACGGCCTTCGAAAGCGGGAAGGGAGACACGATCGGTCTCCCCTCCCGCGAAGGCCTGGTCCTGCACTTACTTGTCGAGCCACGCATTGTGCAGCCAGAAGATGGAATAGTTGAAGAACTCGTAGTCTTTCACCCACGGCTGAACCACGGGGTGACTGTGACCGTGCCACAACCAGACCTTGAGCTGGTGCTCCTGAGACAGGCGCTGGAACTCGTGAACGAGCTCCGTACGCTCGTCGTAGTCGATGGTGATCAACATGAGGTCGACCAGCTCGTCGACCCGTTCGGACACCTCTGCCAGGGCCGGCTGTCGAGCTATCTGAGAGACGTTCCAGTAGGCGTCTGACTTCAGATTGGCCGTGCCATATCCGATACGATGGGCGAAACCGCCGAGACTCCACCAGGATACGTGGTACTCCCCGGCCCGGATGGCATCCAGGTAGGTACCCCACTCCAGAGACACGATCTCCGCATCGAAGCCGATCTCGTTCAGCTGCTCCTGGATGATCTCACTGTAGAGCACTCGGAGCTCGGAGTCGGATGTCAGGATGACTACCTCGAGAGGTTCGCCGTCCTTGCGACGAATGCCGTCTTCACCCAGGATCCAGCCCGCTTCATCAAGCAGCTGCTCCGCCTTCGCGGGATCCAGCTCTATCTCGGGTACATCCTCGGTGTAAAAGGGAGATGCCTCCGCCACCCCGGCACGGCTGAGATCAGCCGCACCCAGGAGCACCTGGTCCACGATCAGCTGCCGATCCACTGCGTGACCGATCGCGCGCCGCACTGCCCACTCCGCGGTCACACCATCTGCCAGGTTCAGCGCCAGCATCTGGAAGCTGGGAGTCACGCGCCTCTCAACCACCAGTCCCGCGGCTTCCAGCCGTTCGACATCCTTGGGCTCGACACCGTGTACTGCATCGATGTTACCGGCTTCCAGCTCGATGATGCGAGTGCTGGCCTCGGGGATGATCCTCACCGTGACCCCATCGAGATACGTCGCACCACCCCAGTAGTCATCGTTGCGGACATAGTTGATGTGGCTGTCCGGCACATACTCGTCGAACACAAAGGGACCGGTTCCGACGGGATGCAGAGCGAAGTCCTCACCGTGTTCCTCCACGGCAGCAGGGCTCAGTATGTGAGAGGACCATGTCATCTGCTCCAGGAAGTCGACGTAGATATCCTTGAGATGGAAAGTAACCGTGAAGTCGTCCACGACTTCTATGCTATCGATGTAGGGCTCCCACCGTGAAAGGTGCAAAGAGCCCACATCCGGATCGAGAATCCGGTCGAAATTGAACTTCACTGCCTCAGCATCGAAGCGAGTACCGTCATGGAACTTAACGTCCTCACGAAGATAGAAGGTGTAGGCCAAACCATCCTCGGCGATCTCCCACGAGGTGGCCAGCATCGCTTCCAGCTCCTCGTCTTCGTCCATTCGAAGCAGGGGATCGTACATGTAGTGGATGGCCTGCCGGCTCGGCCAGCAGCTCATCAGGTGGTAGTCGAGGGACACCGGATCAGCTCCGAGCCCGATGACCAGAACTCCACCCTCGCGCTCATCGGGCTCTTCAACCGGCTCAACTTCCTCATCGGGTGCACATGCTGCGAGTATCAGCATTGCGAGGATCATAATCAACACGACGATACCGCGACAGGTTCTTCTCCAGTTCAATTCACATACCCCCTCCATAGAAGACATGACCCGGCTGTACAGCTGCAGACCACAAAGCTATCAGTGCACACGGTGCGGCGACGATTGGTCAGAGAAAGGATGCGAAGAGTAGTCGATGTGTCCCGGCCCACCGTCTCCATGCTTATCTGCTGGTGGCGATCTCTGACAGTATATTTCTATATCGAGTAGCGTTATCCCTCCCAGAGCCTCTTTGTGTTTTCCATTACGGCCTCCACAAAGTGCCGCTGGCCCAGAACCATACCCCGTCCGATTCCATATAGGAGGCGAACAAGGATCCGAATCCAGCAGAACGGAGCTCATTCTCTTACCCGGAGCGGACAACACCCGTCCTCAGTCACATGATCCTGGGCCTGACGACTATACCTAGGGCAAGTCCTACGGTGGTGAACACGAAGAGGGAGATGGAGCGGGTGAGAGCGCGCTGGATGGCCGAGTACAGGGCTATGTCCACCAGGTCGGTGATTCCGAGCATCGAGGCCGTCACGGCGGTGGCAATCACGGGAATGGACACCGCCAACACCACCATGACCGCGACGCTGATCAGACCTGCGGGTCCCTCCTCTGCAAACAGGGCCGCAGCGATCCCGGCGAGGACCGCGAAACAATGCAACGCCCACTCGGTCACCGCAATCGGTGTGTACTGGTAATAGGGGGGCCAGCGACCCAGCGTAAGAAACCCAAGGATGATCCCCAGACAGAACACGACCACCCATCCGGTCCCGTATCTCAACGCCTCTCCACCCCCGTGATGCTGAAGTCTGTATCGGGCGACTCCCGTCCCCTGAGTGGCTGAATCACGGCTGATCCGGAGACGCTCCACCGATGGAGCCCAGCACCCGACATGGCCTCCACGATCTCGTCATCCCCGAACACGGAGCCGGGTTCGACGGGCACCACGAATTCACTCCCCTTCTCCGCCGGCACATCAACAGAGATTTCGTACTCGGGCCGTGCACCTGATATGAAATCATCGAAATCGACCACGAAGCGGATGCTGCGCAGGGTATAGGGGTACCCGGTAGTACTCTGTGCGTGCAGGGTGATGGTGAACGGAATCTCCGCCTGGGGCCTCACGCTCACGTCGGAAAGGCTCAGTTTCACGCCCCGAAGCGTATGATGCCCCTCGACATGCCAGAGAACCGTGAGGGCCACCATGACCAGGCATATCAGCGCCAAGGGAGTCACACATATGACGAGCATCCTGTGAAGTCTCATCTCCGATTCCCCCATCCGCCAACCCGGGCGGGTCCCGCCGTGCGATATTGATCCAGGCAACGTTCACAGCACTACGTTCAGAGCGGGAGTCTTCTGGCACCTCGGCACCCGTTACCTCCGCAGCTGGCCGATTCCTCCGATCGAGGATCAGACTGCCACCGGTTGCGCAACCCCATGATAGGAAACGGGGCTCACATTTGCAAGGTCTACAACTGATGGTGACCCTGTCGTCCGCACATCCCCGCAAGTGGGTGTACCCACCGGAGCCCCGCGATACCAGGGACCGGTCTTTCGGAACCATTACCGTACCCACAACCCAAAGAGCGACTCGGGGCGACAGGGCCGGGTTTGAAGCCGTAGAGAAAACCAGGGCGATCAGGGAAGGTTTGCTACTCCACCCCTCGCGGTCAACCGGGTACCCTCAAGTATCATCAGGCCAAACCGCGACCGAGGGCCAGGGCTGCATGGCAGATCTGGTCGTGTCGCGTCGGTGCGGATCCTGCAGGAGAACACGGGAGACGTCGCTGAGGACACTGCCAATTGACTCGAGGGCTAAGGGTTCCTACTCGTAGACGGGAGCCACGGGTAACCCCTGGCTACAGTCAACGTGGGGCCGGATCAAGACGGAACTGGGTTCTCGGAGCTGAAGCTGCAGTTGCTCGCCTTTGAGAGCCGCTACTCCTGCATCGTTCGCCCTGTTCGGTGGCGCTTCACCCGCATAGACCTTGTCCATCTCCTAAGAGCTCTGGACAACGACCTGCCCCCCGGTACCGGATCTGGTTGTTGATGGATCCTGACAATACGTCCACCAAGCCTGTGACATGGGGTACCTATCACCCTTATGCGATGTCACGTTCGCATAATCAAAGGTGCTGTTTCAATGCTGTTTTCCGAGCGCCCCGGTGGATTTGCGCAATTGTGGTACAGGAGCAAGGGAACCGACTCCCTGCAGGCAGGATCGCTAGGGTTGATGTGACGGATTAATCCCTGACGGTCTACCCTCCCCCTGCTCACCCACGATTGCTCCCTCATGACAGCGCTCCGGGTGGTTCGAGTTCGAGGGCGCGTCTCGAACGCTGATAGATCTCACCGTGGCAGCGGTCATTATGGCGATACTGATAGATCCTTAGGTATCATTGCATGTGGTGGCGTCCAGCCAGCGCTCCTGTCATACTCGAAACCGGGGCCAATGTGAGAACCGAGATACGGATGATGCCGTCTGAGGGCGATGATTGCCGTGCCGTAACCACAGAGGAGCTCAGGGAGATGTTCGACGATCACAGAACGCCGGACTTCCCTGGCGGCCATCCGCCGGGACTTGCAGGGAAGGTGCTAGGGGTGAATGAGGGGCTCAGAACTCTCCCAACCACCAGTGAGGCGAAGGCGTCCCAGCATAGAGCGCCAAACCCGCCCGTGCCGGTGAGACCACAGAATTAGACACATATGGCCGGCCGTCCACGTCCAGTTTGGAGGCGACAGATGAACCACGTGATCGTAGAGATCACTGGAGGAGAGAAGAAATCCACTTGTGCAGACACAATCCTTCGGGCTCTGCCCGACTGGTTTGGCGTTGAAGAAGCGGTGAACGATTATGTTGAGGACGTAGCTGATCTGCCTGTTTGGGTAGCGATGGATCACGGCGGCAACTGTCTCGGCTTTGTGGCCGTCAAGATCCACCACGGACACACGGGTGACATTTACGTCCTGGGCGTACTGCCCGAACACCACGGTCAGGGCATCGGGAAGAAGCTGGTAGAGACAGCATACGAGTATTTTTCGGAGCAGGGCTGCAAGTATGTGATCGTCAAGACACTCAGTGATGTGGCTGAATCTGAAGAATACGACAAAACCAGGCAGTTCTACCTGCGGGTTGGCTTTGAACCGCTGATAACGCTGACTGAGATGTGGGAGGAAGACAGCCCGTGCCTGTTGATGATAAAGCATCTGTAGCAAACAACGATGATGTCCTCGCTTGATATGCAGATTGAAAAGTGGCCGTGCCCCGTGCTGTCACCCGGGTATAGAGCAATCGTGGAGGTGCTGCACCGTGATATCGGTGCAGCATCTCGGGGCGGATGCCGCTGGTTTCACCCAGACGTACGAGGAGGCCTTCGCCTGGGTGACTGAAGCCCTGCCATCAGGTATCGGAATCCAGGAGACATAATACTCACCGCAGAATCCGGGGATCGAACTCCTCTACCGGACCCCTGTAGGGTACACCCCGTCTGAGGTCATGTGGCCGCTGCATGTAAGTAATCGCCGATTCGGGACAGAAGTTGTAGCAACGCATGCAGAGAACACAACGGCCCCGCGTGGTGACAGAGTTGCCGTCGGAGACCAGGTTGCCAGATG
>PWUB01000118.1 GCA_003563755.1 Clostridia bacterium | reverse complement strand
GCACGAGTCAGGGGATCCCCGGGCAGAAGGTTCCCCTCGGCATCACCGATGAAGATGCCCATGCGGCCCAACCAGTAGGCGGCCTCGGCGAATAACTCGTCCTCCCACTCCTGGGCATCGGTGAAGAACTCACCGGGATCACTGGCCGCGGCGATGCCGGCCGTACCGAATACCAATACGATTACCAGGGCCGCTGTCAACATTCTGCTGCGCATGATCATCCCTTCTCTCCGTGGAGGTGTGTAGTCTGCCTGCAGCTGCAGCGTGCGCTCCCCGGACCCTGATCCACCCAGATCCAGGTCCCCTCCGTACAACCCTCACTCAACACCGGGCATCTCCGAGCTCCTCCTGGACTTCCCCTACGATCGCGCGAGTCTCTTCCCGTACTCCGGGGGAGCGCCTAGGAGGTCTTTCTCCGCCCAGGTCACCCAGGGCATCGAGGATGAAGAACGCCGCCTCGGGACCGCCCTGGGGGCTGTACCCGCCCTCCAACGTCATCACGATCCTACCGTCGGCATGCTCGTCAGCGATCCCCCGGATGACGTCGGTCATCATGCCGTACGCGGACGAGGACAGGGACATCCCTGCCAGGGGATCGCGCACGTGGGCATCCTGTCCCGCTGAGACGAGGACCAGCTGGGGCCGGTGGTCCCCGGCGATCGGCACCAACAACTCCTTCATCACCATCTCGTAGTCGTCGTCTCCGCAACCTCCGGGCAGGGGCACGTTGACGGTGTATCCGGTGCCCTGTCCTGTCCCGACCTCACCCACGGCACCGGTTCCCGGGAAGATGAACCGCTGGTGGATTGAAAAGTACAGCACCCGGGGATCATCGTAAAAGGCTGCCTGGGTGCCGTTGCCGTGGTGAACATCCCAATCGACGATGAGGATGCGTTCCAGCCCGTAGCTGCGCATGGCATGCTCGGCCGCTATGGCGATGTTGTTGAATATGCAGAACCCCCTCGCCCGATCCGCCTCCGCGTGGTGCCCGGGCGGGCGGACCAGGCAGAAGGCGCTCGCAAGCTGACCTGACATCACCCGGTCCACGGCCCTGATACAGCCACCGGCTGCCAGCAGGGCTGTCTCGTAACTGTGGGAGTTGATGTAGGTGTCGTGATCCAGGGCCCGGTAACCCTCATCACAGAGTCTCTTGACAAACTCCAGGTATCGCAGGGTGTGAGCATACAGAATCTCGTCGGTACTGGCCTCGGTGGGTTCAACATGTGCCAGTTTACTCACCACCCCCCTTTCGTGCAGATCTGCGTCTATGGCGGAAAGCCTCGCCTTGTTCTCCGGATGCCTCGGGCTGTCGTGCAGGAGGTACCTGTCATCACGAACTACGCCTACCCTGGTCTCTGAGCTCAAGCCTCATCCCTCCCTGTCAAGCCGGGCTCTCGGGGCAGAAGCGCTGATCCGGCTGCAAAAGGTCCCCCCACCCCTGATCCACTACAGCGCAGACAATCATCCTGCTTAACTGTTTCTCCACCGACTCCCTGGTACCTTCTACCTGAAACCCCCGACACCCACGAAAGCCCCCGTCCCGGCGATGGGAGGAGATCCCCGCCTCCTGTAGAAGCCCTCTTGGTGCCCTAGCATGTGTCTACTCGAATTCGCGAAGGATGTGGCTCCCCTTGCTGTATGCGAACAGGCTTGTTCCAGGGACGTCCACCGTCCAGCCGCCGCCCGTGGTGCCCAGTTCACCCCTGGCTTACCTGGTGCCCGTGGACCGAGAGCGGGAGGTGCATTCACCCTGCGCGTGAGACGCCACCCGATCCTGGGCCCCCTCCCGAAGGTGCAAGAGATAACGATATACGTCGACGGAGAAGCCGTGAGCGCCCGCCGGGGCGAACCCATCGCGGCTGCCCTGTTTGCGGTGGGAATCCGACAGGCCCGCCTCACGCCCCGACGGAGAGAGCCCCGCGGTCTCTTCTGCGGTATCGGTGACTGCACCGACTGTGTGATGGAGGTGGACGGTGTGGCCAACGTGAGAACGTGCGTCACGCCGGCCAGAGACGGCATGATGATACGCACCCAGCACGGACTGGGAGATGGACGATGACCCGGCCTACAGCGGTGGATGTGGCGGTGTTGGGAGCAGGGCCCGCGGGACTGGCCGCAGCACACCGGTGTGCACAGGCCGGCTGCACGACCCTCCTCATCGATAGTAACCTCCACCCTGGAGGTCAGCTCATCAAGCAGATCCACAAGTTCTTCGGCACCAGGGAGCACGGAGCAGGAACCCGGGGTGTGGACATTGCCGCGCACCTGAGTCGGAAGGCTTCCGACTCCGGCGCAGTACTGTGGTCGGACAGCTATTGTCACACCATCACCCCCTCGTGCCGGCTCGAGGTGCTCACCGGGAGGCTCCAGCACGCCGGGGATGCTGCCAGGATGTGCAACCGGACTGTGCGGGCACGACGGGTTATCATTGCAACGGGGGCGGAGGAGAACGCCGTGGCTTTTTCAGGCTGGACCCTTCCCGGTGTGATGGGAGCCGGTGCCGCCCAGACGATGATCAACGTGCACCGGGTGCTCCCGGGACGACGGGTGCTCATGGTGGGATCGGGAAACGTCGGCCTGATCGTCACCCACCAGCTGCTGCAGGCGGGTGCAGAGGTGACCGCAGTGCTGGAAGCCGACGCTCGAATCGGGGGATACGCAGTGCACGCAGCGAAGATCCGGCGTTCGGGGGTGCCAATACTGACATCACACACCATCGGCGCCGCCCACGGCGACCACGGAGTCGAAGGAGCAACCGTGGTTCGCCTGGATGAGGACTGGGACGTCCTGACGGGAGGGGAAGTGCAGCTGGCAGTGGACACCGTATGCCTGGCCGCCGGCCTCCGGCCGGGTACGAGACTGGCCCAGCTGGCGGGCTGTGAGCTGGTGTTCTCCGACGATCTCGGCGGCTGGACTCCGGTGCACGATGCGAACCTGCGGACGACCAACGCGAGGGTGTACGTGGCCGGTGATGCCTGCGGCGTGGAGGAGGCCAGCACGGCCATGGAGGAGGGGCGCCTCGCAGCAGCGGCGGTGGTCCGTGACCTGGGGCTGCTGGACGAAGAGGGGGCACGGGGGGAGATGGGGCTGGTACGTGCCAGGCTGAACGGCCTCCGGGGCGGTCCCTCCGGAAGCCACAGGAGGAAGGCCAAGGCCGAGGTTCACGCCCGTGCAGGGCGCCTGCAGCATTGTGTGAAGGGAGGGCCCGATGATGCAGGATGAGCTGATCATCTGCCGATGCGAGGAAGTGACGGCGGGCCAGATACGGGATGCCATCGCCAGGGGAGCCGTGACCATCACGGCTCTCAAGCGGCGGACCAGGGCGGGGATGGGACTCTGCCAGGGCCGGACCTGCGAGGTGCTGGTGGCCAGGATCCTGGCAGCAGAGCTGTCCGAGCCCCGGAGCAGCTTTCGGCCCGACCGCATCCGGCCGCCGGTGTCTCCCGTCACCTTCGGGTCGCTGGCGGGTGAAGAGAAGTGTTGAGGGCCCGGGATGCGGTCATCATCGGCGGAGGCGTCATCGGGGGCGCCGTCGCCCACTACCTGAGCTGCCGGGGAATGGACGTCGCCCTCTGCGACCTCCGCGATATCGCGGGGGGCACCTCGGGTGCCTGCGATGGGCACGTACTGGCCATAGAAAAGAGACCCGGCTTTGACAGTCACATGACCCTAAAGAGTCAGCGCCTTCTGGAAGAGCTGGCTTCGACGCTCCCCCACGACATCGAACACCGCGCGTGGGGAAGCATCATGGCTGTGGACACAGAAGACGATCTCCCCGCCGCCCAGGATTTCGTCCGCCGCCAGGCGGAGGCCGGGGTCGCCGTCGAGATCATGGACCGTGACGACATCCGCGCCGACGCTCCGGCCCTGGGAGAACACATCGTCGGGGGGGTGCTCTGCCGCTCGGACTCGATGGTCAACCCCATGGCCCTCGCCCACGGACTGGCGGAGTCGGCCCGCCGGGCCGGAGCAGCGGTGCTCCCCTTCACCGAGGTCACGGGCATCCACCGGGACCAGGCTGGAGCGGTCACCGGCGTGCACACCGCCAGGGGAACCATACCGACCCGACTTGCTGTATGCGCCGCGGGAGTCTGGTCGCCCTCGGTGGCCCGAATGGTGGGAGTCGACCTCCCCATCACCCCCCGCAGGGGCCACATCCTGGTCTCGGAACGGGGAAAGGTGCCGTACTGGAGAAACCTCCAGGAATTCGGCTACATGAAAGCGAAGCGCGGTGGACAGCGTGATGTATCACCGGAAATGGAGAAATACGGCGTCGCCCTGGTATTCGAGACCACGGCGGCGGGCAACTTCCTGGTGGGCTCCAGTCGTGAGTTCGTGGGTTTTGACCGCGGAGTCAACCCGGACATCGTGAAGCTGATAGCCCACAGAGCGGTCAGCTTCTTTCCCGGTATACGTGATGTGTCCGTCATCCGCGCTTACACCGGCTTCCGCCCCTACACTCCCGACCACCGCCCGGTAGTCTCCTGGGTGCACCAGGTGCCCGGCTTCTTCGTGGCGGCGGGTCACGAGGGAGACGGAATCAGCCTGGCGGCTGTCACCGGGCACCTGGTGGCCGATCTCATCACGGGTGCGGAACCCATCGTCGATCCCGCACCGCTGTCGCTCGACCGTTTCGGCGGCGGGATGCGGCAGTAGGGGACCTCCGCATCATAGGTCGCCGCCCGGCAAGAGCCCCTGGAGCCAGGCCCCGAGCTCCCCCGTCGGGTCGTAATCTCCATGACCCCGGGGCAGCTCCCGGAAGGTGATATCGACCCCACGCTCGCGGAGTCCTTCGACGATCTCACGGGTGGGACCGATCGGCAATGCCGGATCGTTGCTGCCATGAACGACGAGCAGGGGCACGGTTCGCGCCGCCTCGATATGATCCATGGGGGTGAACGAATAGCCCTCCTTGATCTCATGTCCTCGGATTGGATGACAGGGTGTGCCGCTGAAAACGGCAAGTCCAGAGAAAAGGTTCACGTGTCTCAAGCCGGTGTGCCAGGTACCGAATCCGCCCATGGAAAACCCCGCGAGATAGATACGTGAAGGATCCACGGACACGATCCGCCTGGCCGCCTCCAGGGCATCCAGGACATCGCCTTCAGAATCACCCAGGTAGAAACCGCTCAGATCCCGGCCGCAGGGAAAAAGCAGAACCATCCCGAGGGTATCCGCCAACCGGTGCAGACGCTCATCCGCCGCAGTCTTCTGTTCGTCCACGCCGCTGCCGTGCAAGAACACCAGAAGCGGCCGCCTTCGCCCTTGGTGGTAACCGGCGGGCAGGTACATGCTGTAAGGCTGCAGCGATCCATCGATCTCGGAGCGAAAGGCGCGCCGGCTCACCCCTATCAAAGGCTCGGGGGTCTCCCCTCCTTGGAGGGCGCGGTACATATCACGTGCTTCTTCCAACAGGCCGGGTACCAGCTCAGGGATCTCCCACGGTGGAGTCTTCCCCAGCTCTTCGAGCCAGTCCAACCTGAAGAGAGCACAGTGGACAGCATCTTTCTGTAGGGGAGAGCCGTCAACCTCAATCTGTTTCAGCTCCCGGCGCAGCTGCTCCACGTCCTCCTGGTTCAGAGCAAGGATCGGGTGACATCGACTCTCACTCGTGTCGAGGAGGTGCAGCTGAACACGAAGCTGATACCTGCCTGTCGGCAGAGAAGGCCGATACCGGATAACCCACTTGCCCTCGCCGGTGACTGCATCCACCGTGACATCCTCCGTGCCGAGCACCCCGTCCTCCCCCACGACGCTCAAACCGAGGTGAACCCCGGCGTCCTGGGGACAGTGGAGCCCGAGGTTCAGCATAAGGGGGCTGTCTTCACCCATGCGAGCAGCAGACATCACCGTGTGCCAGTGCAGCTGGTCATCCACCCGCGGCTGCATGTTCACGGGGAGGACGACACGAGAGCGGGTCAGTTCGGCATCGTGATCTCTGTCTTCAACGAGCTGGTAAAAGCGCCGTCCATCGTGGGTCAGACGGGTGTATGTCAAGTTCACGGACATGGATCGCGAGCACGACCCATGAGCTGAAGGAATGAGGGACCAGGGAATACTGACCCGGTAGGTAGCGCCGCCCCTGTAGTCTCTCCGCTGATAGGCGATCCCCTGGGTGCTGATCGGGGGGAACCATCGTCCGCTGGAGTTGACAACCACCCTCTGAGGATGCTCTACCGGTCCTGCAAGGCCGATGGAGGTGAAAAGGGTGGTGGTGGAGACCGGACGGTCAGACACTGTGAGAAGCAGTCCATCTCCATATCGCCACGCACGTTCGTTGCCGTCGCGGGCCTCCCAGGGAGTCCTCACTGTCAGATGCAGATTATCTGCATCGTATGCCCAGAAGGTAGCTATCACCTCCTCCTGGTCACCCTGGCCGGGACCGACGGGTCTGCACACCAGGCGCAGAGAGCTACCTTCGTCAGAACAGCCCCCCGGCTGCCCTGCGAAGGGTATAGTGGGCGCAGAGCAGGATGCAGACGGCGCATCGTGGATCTCAATGTTCATGTTCATTCCTCCCTTGGGTACTGCCGGCACACGGGTATCCCCCCACGGGGCGGCCGCAGCTTTACAGCTGCACCCTCTGCCCCACACCGCGCCCGCAGGCGGCCTCGTATATCAGCCTCGATACGCCGAGATCGAAGGCTGCCATGCCCACCGTCTTGAACACGGTGGTTTCATCCCGAAGGGATGCCCCGCCTCCTGCGTCCAGGAGGTTACCCAGGGTCCTGATGCTGTCTCCGGACACCCACCCCTGCGCCAGGGGATCGCCGACATCACCGCTCTCCTCCAGGGCATGCTCGGTATCTATGAACAACCCGCCGACCTCCCTGAACACAGCCTCGGGCAGTTCCCTCATGGTCGGCTTGAAGGATCCCACCGCCACGAAGTGCTTGCCCCTGAAGCTCGCGGGTTCACCGGACAATACGGGCTCATCGGAGGTGGTCGCCGTGATGACCACCTGGGATTCGCGTACCAGGTCCTCCACCTCGTCCACCGGGTGCACCCGGACTCGGGGCAGCTCCTCGGCGATGTCGGAGCAGAAACGGGACACCCGCTCCGGCGAAATGTCATAAACGTATAAATCCGACAGTTCCATCGCCGCCTGGGCAAACAGGGCCTGGTAGCGGCCCTGGACTCCCGCTCCCACGATGCCGGCTGTCCTGGCACCACGTGGAGCAAGGTGGCGGATGCTCACGCCGCCGACGGCCCCCGTTCTCAGGCCGGTCAGGACCTGGCCGTTCAGGAGGGCCAGGGGACTTCCCGTGTCTTTATCGTTGAGAACCATCACGCCGTCCACCACCGGCATGTCCCTTTCGGCGTTTTGCGGAAACACGGTCACCAGCTTGGTGCCGAAAGCGTCGGCTCCGAAACAGGGCATCAGAAGAAGCGTGTTCGCCCCGTGGTCGAGATGAACCCGGGGCGGCATGTAGTATTCACCCCGTTCATGGCTGACCAGGATCCTCTCCACCTCATCCATGACTCCCCCAAGTGACGCGGCCTGCATGATGTCGGTTCCTGAGAGAAAAAGCACTTTGATCCCTCCATAACTGCTAAATCTG
>PWUB01000098.1 GCA_003563755.1 Clostridia bacterium | reverse complement strand
GGTGCCGAAAATGTCCGGGTGCCGCGATCGTCATCGGTGCGATCCATACCTGGAGGGGAGAGATGCTGGTGGAATATGGCGAGAAGGAAGAGAAGTGGTTTGCTGTGGAGACGCCCTTTGAGGAAGAGATCTCCCGGTACTGGGGTGACTGGGGGGTGGCGTCGGAGTGTGGCAGCCTGGATGCGGTACTGCTCCGGCGTCCGGGCGCCGAGATCGAGGACATCGGAGATCCCGCCCAGTGGCGCTGGACCGGGGCCATGAATCCGGAAATCGCCCGGGCACAGCATGATGAGATGGCAGACAGATACAGGGAGGCCGGGGCGGAGGTCCACTACGTCGAACAGATGCGCAGCGACAGACCCAATGCGCTGTTCATGCGCGACCTGGTCTTCATGACGCCGGAAGGCGCCATCGTCGGGAGGCCCGCCATCGCATGCCGCCGGGGAGAGGAGCGCTATGCTGCCGCGGCACTGGCCGGCCTCGGAGTGCCCATCGTGCGCACGGTGACCGGAACCGGGACTTTTGAGGGAGCCTGTGCGATGTGGGTAGATCGGACGACGGTGATCCTCGGAACCGGTGTCAGGTGCAATCCCGAGGGTGCGAGGCAGGTAGGAGATGTTCTCACTGCCATGGGCGTAAGGCACATAATCCCCTTCCCCATCCCCTACGGCCATGCCCACGTTGATGGGCTGATGAACATGGTAGATCACGACCTGGCGATAATATTCCCCTGGCAGACGCCCTACGATGTATGGCGAGCCCTGGTCGACCGTGGGATCAGGGTCATAGAGGCACCCTCAATAGAGGAGGTCAAGGGGGGTTCGGCCATCAACCTGGTGGTGTTGGGCCCCGGCAGGGTCCTCATGTCGGCCGGGAACCCCCTGACCCGGGCGGTTCTGGAGGACGAGGGAGTGGAAGTGGTTGAGATTGACATATCTGAGATAAGAAAGGGGTGGGGGGCCCTTCACTGCATGACGGCTTTTCTGAAACGCTCAGACTGAGTTCAGCTCGAGCGAGAAAACGCAGTCCGGGGTGTGCGTCAGATACCGCGCCCGGACCTCCACTCCAATGCGTTCCCAGTGTGCGCAAATCGACATATCGGTGGCCAGCTGCTTGCAGCGGACGGAGGTGCGGGGTTCGGAACCGGACGGAATGAGCCGCAACATGACGGCCGGGTTGCATGACGACGCTCCCCTGTGTGTGCACCAGGGACGCGGTCTGTGGGAGAAGGTGTGCGGGGGGCATCTGGCGAAGGTTCTCTAGCGGGGCCGAAGATTTGACAGATCGCTGAAGAGGATGATGCGCGGTGCTTTCCCGGGATGCCATTCGCGAGGAGTTTCCCATCATTGATGACATAACCTACCTGAACAATGCGGCCCAGTGCCCGGTTCCCCGGCGCACCATTGAGCGGATCAGACAGTTCAGTGAGTCGCTGGGACGGCCGCACCTTGAACCCGATGTTCCCCGGGCTCTGGAGGAGGCCAGGAGCACGCTGGCCCTCCTGATGAATGCAAAGACTGACGAGATCGCGTTCGTGGCCAACACCTCAGAGGGCATAAGCCTGGCTGCCTCCTCTTTACCACTGGAGGCCGGTGATAACGTGATCATACCCGACCCCGAGCATCCCAGTCTGGTATATCCCTGGCTCAACCTGCATTCGAGGGGGGTCGAGGTCAGAAGAGTTCGGTGGGACGGCCCCGGCCTGGCCGCCGAGGAGCTGCTCGCCCCCGTCGACGGCCGGACCCGGGTGGTGGCCCTGAGCGATGTGGAATGGATGAACGGTTTCCGGCACGACCTGCGCACCATCGGCTCCTTCTGCCGGGAGCGGGGGATCTTTTTGGTGGTCGACGCCATCCAGAGCCTGGGCGTCCTGCCGGTGGATGTCAGGGCATGCCACATTTCGGTGCTGGCCGCGGGCGGCTACAAGTGGTTGCTGGCCGGGCGGGGCAACGGCTGCATGTTTGTCAGCGAGGATGTGGTGGGGAAGATGCTGCCACCTCTGGTGGGCCGCCACGGTGTCAGCGGAGCGAAGGCGGGTGCAGGACTCCGCTTTCACGCCGATGCGCGACGGTTTTTCACCGGTGCCTGGAATCTTCCCGGGATTTCTGCCCTTGAAACCTCGGTGGGCCTGCTCCTCGAGCACGGGGTGGATGAAATATCTCGCCAGGTGGGTCAACTGACCCGGGACCTGATGAGGGGAATCGAGGATCTGGGACTGGACATCACCAGCCCTCGCGAGGACCTTCATCGGTCGGCAATCGTCTCCTTCACGGCGGGAGATGCCGCTACTGACGGCAGGTTGGTCAGGGAGCTGGCCTCGCACGATGTCTACGTTGCGCGGAGGGGGAGAGGCCTCCGCGCCGCAGTGAACTTCTACAATAGCCACCGAGACATCGACAGGACTGTGGAGGTGTTGAGGCATATTCTGTGACAGTCTTCGTGTCATCCGGTATGTTTTTCTGACCCTGGTGTTGACACTCGTCATTCAGCCCGCAGGTGCGGCCTCCGGGGCTGCTGCTCCGGTCATTCGCGAGCAGGCGCCGGGTATCTACGTTGCGGTACTGCCCAGGATGGAGCTGCTGGCCGGGGTATTGCGCCAGACAGCCTGGATGGAGGAGTTTGCCGGGCGACAGTCAGGCGAGTATTCCAGGGCCCTCGACAGCTTCTTTTCTCCCTACTCTGAACACGAGGCCGTTGAGATAGCCGAGGATCTTTTGGCCCGGGGCTTTGCCCACGACGCCCCCCTGAACTTCGCCTTCAGGCTCGGTCCCCTGCCTGACCTCAGCACTGTTCATCCCTACGGCTTTCTGGCCCGCAGGGCCGGCGGCGAAGCTCAACTGGAGCGCTTCCGTATGGCTCTATCTGACCTGGCTGCGGAGTCAGGGTTCGCCGCCTTCTTCGAGCAACACAGCAGCCGGTTTGAGACGGCGGTTGAGGAAGCAGCCTCAGATCTCGATGGTCTGCTCATGGTTCAGTGGTTGGAGGGTTTCTACGGATGGTCTGCAGCCGAGTACCATACGATCCTGGCGCCGGCGATGTTTCCCGCCGGTGGGTACGGGGCCACAATCAGGACTGCCGATGACGAGGTGATCATGGTTGGGGTGATTCGAACCGGTGCTGGGCCGATCCAGGGTGAGGCCCTGGCAGGGCTTGCATTGCACGAATGGGGGCATTCTTATGTGGATCCCACCCTGGCCACGCACGCTGTTGAGGTATTCGAGCTGCACCCGCTCTTTGAGCCGGTGCAACGCGAGATGGCTGGTCAGCTCTACACCAACGTACACACCTTCGTGAATGAACAGGTCCTCAGGGCAGTTTGTGCCCTGGCCATGAAGGATCTGTATGGGAGGGCGGCCTATGAACGGGACATAGCCGTCAACGAGGGCCGCGGGTTTTATCTCACCCGCCACCTGGCGGAGTATCTGGAGGCAAACTACCGCGCCGAACGGGATGCCTTTCCCACTTTCGCCGATTTTGCCCCCGAGATCATCGGCGAACTCGCCTCGCTTGACCCCGCAGATTTTGCGCCCAGGGCACATCTGAGGATCAACCTGCGCATGGTGCCCTTCATGCTGATGGGAGCGACGGTGCTCATAGCAACCGGGTGGTGGTTCGTTTACGGCCTCCGTCGCCGACGGTCCAGAATTGAAGAGATGGATGGGGAGGAATTCTACCGGGATCCTGACCATTCTGCCTAGGGCAAAAAGACCGTTGTTCGGTGCCGCGCCTGCCTGATCCAGTGAAAGGGATGGTCCCCTTCCGGCATTGAGTCCGGCGAAAGCGGGAAGGGTATCACGAGACGGGCAAAAGTGGCCCCCGACGTCGAGGTGGACCTGTTGAAGATCTCCAGCGAGGTGAGCAACAGTGACGGTGTCCTATCTGGATTTGGGAGAGGAAGGATTGATCGATAGGGTGCGCAGGTCCTGGCAGAAACTGCGGGAGTGCCGTCTGTGCGCCCGGGATTGCGGCGTGGACCGCACGGGCGGAGAACGGGGTTACTGCCGGACAGGGGATCGGGCCTCCGTTGCCAGCTATGGACCCCATCCCGGGGAGGAGGCGCCCCTGCGGGGCACCAGGGGATCGGGAACCATCTTTTTCTGCGGCTGCAACCTGCGATGTGTTTACTGTCAGAACTACGACACAAGCCAATACCCCGTGGCGCGAACGCAGGGATTGAGGGATCTGGGCCAGATGATGCTCTCCCTTCAGCGAAGGGGCTGCCACAACATAAACCTGGTCAGCCCCAGCCACGTGATTCCGCAGATTCTCGGCGCCCTGACCTGGGCGGCGGGGCGCGGTCTGAACCTGCCGCTGGTCTATAATACCGGAGGCTATGACTCTCTTGAGGGCCTCAGGCTTCTTGACGGGGTCGTGGACATATACATGCCCGACATGAAATACCAGGATCCGGATGTGGCCCAGAGACTGTCGCTGGCCCGTGACTACCCTGAGGTGAACCGGAGGGCCGTTGCAGAAATGCACCGCCAGGTGGGAGACCTGTCCCTCGATGAACGGGGCATCGCGATCAGCGGCCTGCTGGTCCGGCATCTGGTCCTTCCCGAGGGCATGGCGGGGACGGGGGACGTGATGCAGTTTTTGGCCAGGGAGATATCGCCGGATACCTTTGTCAACCTCATGGATCAGTACTACCCGGCGCACCGGGCCCGAGAATATCCCCCTCTCAATCGGAGACTGACGCGGAGCGAATTCGCGTCGGCAGTGAGGGCGGCCGAGGAGGCGGGGATTCAGCGAGTGTACCGGTGGTGAGTATGATCTCATTTTGGCTTTTTGTGGCGTGGGGCTCGGCAGCAGACGGGTCTGGGTGGCCGTCTGCTGTCTCCTGGACAGGCGGCTGCGCCGGTTCGCCTTTGCGACCGCAGATGAACGGAGAGGAGTCGGGGCCTCCCTGGCCATGACGCGCGGGCCAGGCAGAGCCCCGTGAATGGTCAGATCGTCCTGCGGGGGCGGAGGGGTCAGGCGTCTGCCGCTGCCTCGGTGAGAAGGATGCGCGCCCTTTCCCGGTTGAAAATGCCGCAGAGGCACGGGCGGGCCAGCTCGCCAGCAGCCTCGTCGGCCGACATCCGTCCCGAGGCCACTCTATCGATCAGATCACTGACACGTTGCGGTGAGATCATACCATGACCGCACATGGTGACGATGTTCATGATCTGTGGTTCGGGCAGCTGGTCGGTTCTTCCATGAACTCCCAGGGACAGGTTGATCGAATGAGGCTTGATGTCGAGATGTTCGCACATCTTTTGTATCCGGTCGATGAGACCACTGATGGTGACGGAGAGGCCGTAGTCTTTCTCCTTGATGTGGCGGACCAGGCTCATGACCCTGTCTGGGTCAGAGAAACAGCAGCGCACTCTCGGTACAGAGGCCTGTTCCAGTCCCCACTTGATCGTCTCAAAGTCGTGGCCGTCGTGGATTGAACCCGACATGAAGTCGCCGATGTTGTCCGGTCCCAGCGCCTCGATGACGTCCACGATCTCCTTCAGCTTCTGCGTCGCCCCCTCAGCGTTGACCCCGGCGGCCGGAGTGATTAGAACGACGAAATCCCTCTGAAGGCTGCTCTCACTTCCCGTCCGATGCAGTGAATGGGTCATTTTTGCCCGGCACCTCCGGAACTCTTTCGGTCAGGTTGCTCGGCGCGGGGTCTGCCCAGGCCCAGGTTTACCTTGGCATTGGGTCGGGGAGTGTAGCCGAGCTCCACGAGCTTGCTCCACATGGGGATGTTCCCCTCCTCATCGAAGTGGGTGATCAGATCGAGGGTGAAGGTGGTTTCACCCTCATCAAAGAGATCTCTGAGCATCGTCAAGACTTCCTGCACCCTGGCGTCCTCGACGGTGAACTCGACGATGATGGAGGTCACACGCTCGTCCCGGTACGCCTCCTTCACGAGGCCGGTCTCCCGGGATTCGAGAAGATGGGCCAGGGGGTTGTTGGCCTCGACCTTGAGGCCGACGGAGGCCAGAGATGCTGTGATTTTCTCCACATCTCTCATGCTTCCGCCCAGGCAGGGCCGCCCCACCTCGACGCCAATCCCTGCGTACCCTCGCCTGAAGCGACCGGTCACATCGTTGGTCTTGACTTCCTCGGTGCCCCGTCCAGGCACGCTGGTCTGGCCGTGGGTTATTGCAGGATCGCTGAAGAAAGCTCGAATCTCCCTCGGCGTTCCCCCCAGTGAAGTGGACCGTATCGCCTCTGTGGGACAGCACCTGACCCGCACACACGTTCCGCATTCGACACAGCGTTCAGAGCTCACCCTTGCCACCTCGCCGTCGGTGCGGATGGCCTCGCTGGGACAGTGGCTCAGGCAGGTGCCACAGCCCACACACAACGCCTCTACGATCTTCATGTCTTTCCTCCTCGCCATGACCCGTGAACCTCTTGCATATCATCCCGGGCCGTGCTCGCCAGGTGGGTGCTCCTCCTGACGATGTCGCCGGGAGACCTACAGCGGGATTCTACGAACCCGCAGCTGATCCCTCTCTACCTCTGTGAGGGGGGCCGGGTTCAGGTCCTTCTCGACCCATCGCCCATGGGTGTGGGTGCGGGGCGAGCTTCTACAGTGGCGCGCAGGCCCGCGGCAGCGACGCGCGCATCCTCCTCGGCCACCTCTTGCAGGATCACACGTGCCCTTTCCAGGATGAAAATGGTCAGAACATAGATCATGGCTGAGGAGACGTAGGGAGCCTCAACTGACAGCATGTACACAAATCCTGCCCACATGGGACCTGCAACCCGCCCCAGGGACTCGTAGGAACTCTGCAGCCCCATGGTCACTCCCTGCCCCATGTCTGTTGCCCTGGAAAGCAGTGATACAGCCACGGGACGGGCAAGGCCCTGTCCCATGCTGATCAGGGACACACAGACCAGGATGAAGAGAAAGGACGGTGACACCAGAAAACCCCCGAAGCCGAGGGCTGCCACCAGCATTCCGATCCGCAGGACCCTGAGCTCATCCAGCAGTCTCAGGGCGGCTCCAACGAGAAATCCCTGGGTCAAAACTCCGATGCCGCCATTGACGGCGAAGGCCACGGCAACCAGAACCTCGTTGGCTGCGAACTTATCCATCAGGTAGTAGGCCATCATGCTGAAGAGGACAGAACCGGCGAAGGACATGCAGAAGGGAATGAACAGCAGGATGGCGTATGGTTTCTTAATGGATGCCGCGACGGCGCGAAGGGCTGATCTGTCTCGCCCGCCGCGCTCCCCGCGGGACTGGGGCTCGGGCAGCAGGAAGTACACGAGTATGGCGTTGAGCCACCCACAGGCTCCCGCGGCGAAGAAGGTGAACCGCACTCCGAGGGGTGCCAGGAGTCCTCCCAGGGTCGGCCCCAGCATGAACCCGAGGCCGAAGGCTGCACCGAGCAGCCCCATGCTCGCCGCCCTCTCCTCCCGGGTGGTGACATCGGCGATGTAGGCAGTGGCGGAGGGCATGGTGGCGGCTGACATGAGGCCGCCGAGAATCCGGGCCAGGTACAGAGCCCACAATTGGGTGGAAAGACCCATGAGTATGAAGGCAAAGCCAAAGCCTACGAGACCCAGCATGATCGTGGGTCTGCGGCC
>PWUB01000136.1 GCA_003563755.1 Clostridia bacterium | reverse complement strand
CGGAAAGGGCGCAAATATCATATGGGTGGATCCCGAACACGATCTCGTCGTCGTGGTGCGGTGGATCAGGCGCGATCAGCTCGATCCCCTGCTCAAACTCATCCTTGCCTCCACCGAGTGATGATCCCTCTGCCTGAAGGGGACGGTCCAGCTTGCCCTGCCGGTATCGTTCCCTGTTTTGAACTCCGTCAGGCAGTCTCCCCCCCATCGATGGTCACGGATCCGCCGGTCATGTATGCTGCATCATCGGATGCCAGGAAAGCGAAAAGGGCGGCGACCTCACCGGGCTGTGCATGGCGCTTCATGGGGAGGCCAGCGTTCACCTCGGCGAGCATCTGGGGACTGTATTCGGCGAGCTGCATGGAGGTGAGAACGTATCCAGGACACACCGCATTTACCCTGAGCCAGGGAGCAAACTCGAGGGCAAGGGTCCTGGCCAAAAGAATCACGCCTGCCTTCGATGCATTGTAGTCTGCGTACAGAGGATGACCGCTGAGGCCGTTGGTCGAGGCGGTGAACAGTACCACCCCCGATTCCTGCTGTTTCATCCGTGCGATGGCTTCACGGGCGCACAGGAATGCCCCGTCGAGGTTGGTTCTGAGAACCCGCGACCACTGCTGATAGTCGATATCGAGAAAGGGCCTGCGTACGCTTATGCCGGCGTTTGCAATGAGAACGTCGAGGCCACCTAACAGCTCGTCCGCTCTCTCGAATCCGGCTCGCACCTCATCCTGATCACGCACATCAACCCTGACCCCATCGATGGCGGGATGTCCTTCTGAGAGGAAGTCAGTGAGCGCATCCTCGTCAATGTCGAATACCACGACCCTGGAACCCTCGTCCGCAAACCGTCCGGCAGTGGCCCGTCCGATATCTCCGGCACCTCCGGTGATGACGACCCTCTTGCCCTCCAGCTCGGGATACTTCGCCAATCTCCTCACCTCCGAGGGATATTCCGCTTGATCCTACCGCTCGCCTGCGTAACTCAGCTGCCGCCAAAGGTACAGAGCTCCTACGAATAATGCCAGTGTCGAGAGAATCGAGCCCTCTATCCCGAACTCGCCTCCCGCCAAGAACCACGGAAATGCCTGGACCTGCTCGAACACAAAGAGGCCGCGGCCGGAGAGCACCGGAAATGCGTGGTACTGCAGCACATTCCACGCATAGTGAAACCCTATGGCCACCCACAGGCTTTTCTGCCTTAGGACCAACAGCGACAGCAGTGCTCCCGCCAAAAACAGGTTGATGAAGGGCAGTAGTGCGAAGGCCCAGAATGAACCTACGTTCAGGAAGAAGTGCACCAGGGAGAAGACCAGGGAGGACCCGACGACGGCGGGCAGTACTCCCACGGCGCCCTTGAGGTAGGTTAGGAAGTACCCGCGGAAGAAGAGCTCCTCGACGAAGGCGACGCCGCCCTGGAACAACAGTCCGGCAGCAAGCACGATCCATAGACTCTCGCCAGCAGCAGTCTCCCACAGGTACCGGTCGAACCTGAAACAGCCGATGGCCCAGTGGACCAGGAAGAGCCCCGTCACCATGAGACCTCCCAGGAGGACACCCCTGCCGAACCGAATCGCGATCTCCGATGCTCCGGAGTGCAGGCCGATCTCAGCGAGAGACCCTCGCTCAAGGCGGGTTTGAAGCAGGTATACGATCAGCAGAGCAGCACCGATGTACTGCGCGGTGCGGATCACGGTGCCGAAAGGTGGTTGATTCACCGCCGACTCAGGATCAGGTGAAAGGAGGGAGAGCCAATACGCCACCGTCGAAAGGTTCACTCCAACCACAACCAGCAGGGTGCGGAACAGGATGCTCCTCGGTTCGGCTTCTGGCCGCTCATTCAACGTTCTTCTCTCCCGCCCATCAATCACCAGACCCTCTCCAGGTGCGCAGCCACTGCACCTGCAGAAGGGTGCTCTCTCCTCGAGGAAGCGGCCAGTCTCGTCGGGTAAAGCTGCGGATCGGTCGAGTTGGGACCAAAAGGAAGGATGGCTGTCCATCATCTCATCCGCCCACACCATCAGCGGCGCTGTCCCGGGCTCGTCATACTCCCACACCTCGGGTGACGTGGCCGCGGAGAGGCTGGAGGCAGCCGTGAGCGATACAGCTGACAGCAACACAGAGGCCAGGTATCGGTGGACCCAGCGCATTGCGCTACGCCATACCTCCCCGGCATTCCTCCTCATTCCCATTTATACTGGCACTTCTTCCCTTTCGCCGCCCGCAGAAAAATCCCTTCTGCCAAAATGTCGCCTTTCATGCATGCTGCTCTTTCCGTATATGGACTGTCGGCGGGCAAACGGCATACCAATCCCGGCCGAGGAGGTCATTTTCCGGCGGTTTCTGCACCCCGGTGCATCAACTCCGACAGGGCCGTGCGGTCATATGACGCTCGTCGAAGACCGGCGATGTCCGGAGTATGCGGGACATCCGGGAGGGCTGTGGTAAAATGGATACACATGGCTCGGAGGCGCGACGACGGTGGGGAGGAGTGTCGCTCATGCCTGATTGGAGGAACAAGCTCTACTACGGTGACAATCTCGAGGTCATGCGTGAGCATCTCGATGATGCATCGGTGGACCTCATCTACCTGGATCCCCCGTTCAACTCCCGGGCCGCATATGATGCTTCCATCGGAGGGAAAAACAGCCTGCCTCAGACTCGGATCAGGGCCTTCGATGATACGTGGCGATGGGGCCCCGGCAGCCAACGAGTCTTCGAGGAGCTGGTGAGAGACGGGCCGCGGGACCTGGGTACCCTGATGGGGGCCCTGAGACAGTTCCTCGGCACCTGCGACACCATGGCCTACCTGGTCATGATCTCAAACCGGCTGGTGGAGATGCACCGGGTCCTGAAACCAACCGGTACTATCTATCTACACTGTGATCCGACGGCCAGTCACTATGTGAAGCTGGCCATGGATTGCATCTTCGGCGTCGACAACTTCATGAATGAGATCATATGGCACTACGACGGACCCCAGTCACCGAGCCCGACACGGTTTGCCACCAAGCACGATGTGCTCCTGCGGTATGCCCGTTGCTCAGAGCGGGTCGACGTCGACAGAGACGGTCTCTACAGCGACATCGTGCTGTCCGAACAGGAGGCCAGAAAGAGGGGTTACCGCCAGGATGATGAGAAGCGATGGTACTACGATACCCCCACCGGCGACTACACTGAAGAGAGCATTCGACGCCTGGAGCGAGAGGGCCGCATCCGGCGCACCACGACCGGCAAACCCAGGGTGAAGTATTTCCTCAGGCAGGACGAGAGGGGAAACGTTATCCGGCGCAAGAAGATTCCGGACGTCTGGGATGACATTCCGTCCCTGGGCCATGCCGCATCGTCGGCGGAAAGACAGGGGTACCAGACTCAAAAGCCGGAGCGCCTGTTACAACGAATCATTCGCGCTGACAGCAGGCAGGGCGACCTGGTACTGGATCCGTTCTGCGGCTCGGGGACGACCCCGGCGGTATCAGAAGGCCTCAAGCGTCGGTGGCTGGGCGTGGATATCACTCACCTTGCGATCAGCATGACCAGGCGACGCCTGGATGACACCTTCGGAGCTGATCTCAGTCCATACCAAGTCATCGGCGTACCGGAAGACCTTGACGGTGCGAGGTCTCTGGCCGCCCATGACCCCCACCAGTTTGCAGTGTGGGTCCTGGACCTGGTCGGGGCTCGCCCCGTAGCTGTGGACGGGAGCATAATGGGTCTCGTTGAGTTCGGTGACCAACAAGCAGGAGATGAGAAACATCTGCTAGTTCAGGCCTGCACGGCGAAAGCTGCGGACGAGGTCCGGAGATTCGAGAACGCCCTTCGTGAAGCTGAGGTCCACATCGGCGCGCTGATCACCCTGGATGATCCCGATGCCTCGATGCTCGAAGAGGCGGCGTCAGCGGGGCGATACCCCGCGGACGGATCCGCGGACGACACCTATCCGACAGTGCAGGTCATCTCCGTCTCAGACCTTCTCTCGGGCAGGACCATCGAAATGCCCCGCCCGGGGTGAGATCCCCGCCCTGAGAAGGGGTCCCCGATGCGAAGCATCCCAGTTGTTAATCGATCAAGATCCTTACATCGGGAGCTTCCTGCTTGAGGTCACGCAGGAAGGCATCTCTATCGCGGGGGGAAATCACGACGAAGCCGTCTTCTCCGCAGTCCACCATCAACCGTCTCAACGACAGCGCCGGCGATGAGATGAGATGGCGCGTACTTCGAACCTGTCTGATGCTCGAAACGTTCCGGGTCTGGCGGAAGGGTCCGCAGCGAACGACGAGCTCGGACCCGGTTATGAGGTAATAGGTGCCGAACCAGATCCATCCGATGAAGCCGACATAGGCCGCGGCAACCAACAGCATGGACGGGGATCGCACAGTGGCGGCAGCGATGATCATCACCAACACACTGGCACCGAAGACACCGCCCAGCCACCGGTCCCGCCTTGAATAGTGAAGCACCACGGGTCCCTCCTCACTTGCACGGCAGCTCCCCACCCCCGGCCGGGCCCGTCCTGTCCTGCCAACCAGGAACCCGGGTGAGCCGTCCTTATTGGAAGATACCATCGTAGAATAAGCCCACGAAAGTGTACCGGATGCCACCAGCATCATACCACGAGCGGTGCATGCCCTCCCCAGACTCCAGACCACACCGACTACTGGCTGACAAACTCCCACGCACCAGTGGTGAGCAGAAGGATATCTCCTACCACCCGGTCACCCTTTCTACCGGGATTCAGGTTATCACAACAACAACCAGGGTGAGAGCTTCTCTATCACCCACCGCCATGCCTACCAAAACCATACGGCTACCGGATACTGCCACCCGCCCTGCTCCGCACCTCGTAGCTGCATCATGTGAAGGGTCCGAGACTGGCGGCGTGGAATAGTATTAACGCTGCAAGGTTCCGATGACTATGAGAGACCCGGGGCTTCAATGAGTAGGGTTTGCCCCCCCATCGGGACACTGCCGATTGCCCGATGTATTCTGGGCGACATGACGAACAGGCGTTTACGCGCAGCTGCAGAGCCGTACTGTACTGATCTGTCCGGCAGAGCCGACCATGGAAGGCCCGTTCAGACCCAGGAGAAGCGGAGGCCACCGTTTTCCGCAGAAAACGTTCTGAGGACCATGTTGCGCGTCACTGTGCCAGTCTACTATCACACCACGGTCCTCGAGGATCCACATGACGTGGACCGACTGCCAGCCCGTATACGGTAAAGGGAGTGAGGCCGCCCGATGATCGAGATCGCGGATCTTACCAAGCAGTACCGGAGCGGAAAGGGAGTTTTCGACGTCTGTTTCAGGGTAGATGAAGGCGAGGTTTTCGGCTACCTTGGTCCCAACGGAGCAGGTAAGACCACGACCATCCGGCACCTGCTGGGTTTCATGGAGCCTGACCGCGGAGCATGCACGATAGGCGGGCTCGACTGCTGGCAGGACGCTGCCCGAATCCAGGAGTTCCTCGGCTACGTACCCGAGGAGACCGCATTTTTCGAAGACATGACTGGAGTACAGTTTCTGAACTTCATGCACGAGATGCGCGGCACCAAGGAGGGCTCTCGCCGCAGGGCGTTGATCGATCTTTTCGAGCTGGAGGCAGGGGGCAAGATCAAGAGGATGTCCAAGGGTATGCGGCAGAAGCTGGGGCTCGTGGCCGCATTCATGCACGATCCGGCGGTGTACGTACTGGATGAGCCCACCAGCGGGCTCGACCCTCTCATGCAGAACACGTTCATAGAGTTGATTCTCGACGAGAAAGCTCGGGGGAAAACGGTGCTAATGTCATCTCACCGCTTCGATGAAATCGAGCGTACCTGCGACCGGGCCGGCATCATCCGGGAGGGGCGGCTCGCCACCGTGGAGGATGTTCATTCCCTCAAGTCGGCCCAACGTAAAGCATATATCGTCACCGTCGGGTCGGAATCCGACATAGACACTCTCAGGAACTCCGAACTGGAGGTCGGTACGGTCACTCGTAACCTCGTAGAGGTGTTCGTTACCGGTGACTTCGCACCCTTCATCAGAACCCTGTCCGAGTGTGAGGTTCTGGGGCTCGACGTGGGGACGCAGACCCTGGAGCAGGTCTTCATGCAGTACTACGGCCGGGAGGAGGAAGCATCGTGAGCCGAACACTCTTCAGGTACACTTTACGGTCTAACTGGATCCTGGTCACCATCTTCTTTGCGATCATGTTCATGTACCTGGCGATCATCATCTCCATGTACGACCCGGAAAGCATTGAAGATATGCTCGCCCTCGTGGAGATGCTCCCCGAAGAGCTGGCCGCTCTGATGGGCTTTGACATGGGTGTAACCGATCTGATCTCGTTCCTCGCATCATACTACTACAGCTTTCTGATCATCCTCTTCCCCCTGATCTACTGCATTATCCTCGGCAACCGGCTGGTGGCAAAGCATGTTGATCACGGCTCCATGACCTACATGCTCTGCACACCGAAATCGAGACGGCGGATCGTCGCCACGCAGGCTCTGTTCATGATCATGAGCGTTGTCGTGCTGCTCGGCCTGGTCGCTGCCACCGGGCTCATTCTCACCGGGATCATGTTTCCCGGGGAGCTCGATGTCGGAATGTACATGTCGCTGAATTTGGGAGCTATGATGTTGTTTGTCGCACTGAGCAGTATCTGTTTCTTCTTCTCGTGCATGTTTGACGATACCAGGCACTCACTGGCGTTTGGCGGGGGGATTCCAGTACTGTTCTTCATCATCAGCCTGCTGGCGAACATGGGCATGGGCTATGAATGGCTCAGACACCTTACCCTCCTCACGCTGTACAATCCGGGCAGTATCCTGCACGGCGAACAGTCGGTGCTCATCGTATCCCTGGTGTTCGCAGGGATCGCGGCCTTACTCTACGGTGCCGGCATCCACATCTTCAGCCGCAGGGATCTTCCCCTCTGACGTACGGTCATCAGGCCGGGCCCCGCAAGGTGGCCGGCGGAAGAGTCCTGCTCTACAGCCGCGAGGAAGGAGAGACTGAGTTGTCATCATACGAATACGGAGAGGATCGGATATGAAGAAGATACTGGTGTTAGGTGCAGGCAGAGTTTCCAGGCCGTGCGTGGGATACCTGCTGGACCAACCGGGCTTTCAGCTGACGGTGGCTGATCAGCGCATCGAACACGCCTCCGCCGTAACGGGAGATCATCCCCGCGGTAGAGCAATTGCCCTGGACGTCGACTGCCAAGACCCAAGGCCGCTGATACGGGAGCACGACATAGTGGTCAATCTGCTTCCGGGTCAGTACCTCACGGATATCACGCGCGTCTGCGTGCAGGAGGCCACGGACATCATCGGCGCCTCTTACGGAACGCCCCAGATGCAGCGAATGCATTCGACAGCCACAGAATCCGGAACGCTCATGCTGATGGAGATGGGACTGGATCCGGGAATAGACCACATGATGGCGGTCAGCAAGATCGCGGAGATTCGTTCCGAGGGAGGCGTAGTTGAAGCATACAGATCCCTCTGTGGGGCCATTCCGTCTCACGAAGCGAACGACAATCCTTTCGGCTACAAGTTCTCCTGGTCACCGACCGGAGCCCTCGGAGCGGCGAAGAGG
>PWUB01000027.1 GCA_003563755.1 Clostridia bacterium | reverse complement strand
GGCTGGTGCAGGGCGGCAGCCGCCCGCTACCTCGAGTGTGTCACCGCCGAATCCAAGCATCTCAAGCTTCCTCCCCGGGCCCTGTGCCTCTATCGAAGGGCCGCGGGCAACTACTCCCAGCTCTCCGAACTGCTGTCCTTTCCGTACACGGGAGAAAAGAGACTCACCCACCGCGACGTGGACAGGATGGCCACCCTGTTGGGTGACAGCATGAAGTCCGAGGATGAGGCGATGGGTCTCATCAGTGAGGCCCTGCAACTCTAGGGGTGCCGGGACGAGCCGGGGTTCCGCGGTGAGAAGGGGCGCGGAACCCTCGTTCTATCATGGTTTCCCCAGGTACGCTTCGGGGAGATCCTCGGCCAGCCGATACAGCCTCTCCGCCGTGTCCTCCAGCAGGTCCCGGTGCGCGAGCTTCTCCAGCCACGTGCGGTCGATGCCGTTCACCCCGTACAGCGCACCCGCCAGCTGCCCGTATACGGCGGCGGTGGTGTCGGCATCATCTCCGAGGTTCGCCGCCATCAGGCAACCCTCCCGGAAGCTGGTGCTTTCGTACAGGGCCCACAGGGCCGCCTCCAGGCTCTTAACCACGTACCCGGTGCCCCGGATCTCCGGGGGCTCTCTGCGCCTGAAGGATCCGCAGGCCACCTCATCCACCTCCGGCACCAGGGGCCTGCCGGCCCAGTATCCCGGCACGGGCTCGTACCGATCCCGCAGGAGCACATCCTTGCTCACCCCACCCACGGCGTCCACCAGCAGGGCTCCCATGTAGCGGCACGCATCCACCGCGGCTTTCGCCCCGTGGGTGGTGCGGGAGCTGAGCCCGGAGCGCTCAACGGCCAGCCGCGGGCGCAGCCGGTAGAGGAGAGGTACCGGGGCCAGGCGCATCAGGGAACCGTTTCCCGCCGACCGGGGGTGCGTCGAGCCGGATAGCGGATCCCCCGAACGGGAGTATCTCGCCAGGGCGTCCCTGATGGTGTTTCCGATGTCGAAGCACTCCCCGGTGCTGCTCATGTATCCCTCCCGCCACCAGCGGAGGTAGCGGTCCACCTGGTCGGCAGGGTCGAAGCTGCCCGCCTCCAGCAGGCTGGCGGCCAGACACAGAGCCATGGAGGTGTCGTCCGTCCACTCCCCGGGCTCGAGGCCGAAGGGCCCTCCACCCACCATGTCCTCCTGGGGACTGAAGGTGCCGGGGGGCCGGAACTCGAGGGTGGTGCCCACGGCATCTCCCACGGCCAGTCCGAGGATGCTTCCCAGGTATCGCT
Source organism: Clostridia bacterium (assembly GCA_003563755.1). The sequence goes on along the minus strand of PWUB01000027.1, from coordinate 6,375 downwards.
CCCGGATCCGCTCCGGGGCGTCCATGCCGTCGCTGACGTCCGTGGGCTCATGGGCGATCAGCCGGTGCCGAACGGGATCTCTCCGGTGAAAACCGAGGCAGTGATCGTGCCCGCACTCGAGGGCCTGGGCCACCGCCTCGTCCAGGAGCAGGCCGGCCTCGGGCGGCAGGTGGGCATCGGAACCCAGGGTGATGGGGACGCCGCGGCTGGCCAGGAGCCGGAGGAACTCCGGGTCGGGGCAGAAGTTCGAGGAGTGCCCGCGGTAACGGAAGGCGGTGTTCAGCTCTGCCGCAACCCCGGTCTCCGCCATGGTGTCGACCAGGCGCTGGACCCCAGCTGCAACGGATGATCCCGGACGGTATCCGAAGACCTTGATACTGTCCGGATGCCCCAGGATATCAAAGAGACCCGAACGCACCGCCATCTCCGCGACCCGGAAGTACCGCGACCAGGCGGCGCGGGTGTCCCTTCCCCGCCAGGTCTCGGGCCACAGGTCGTACACCCACCCGTCGACCCAGTGAACGGAACCGATGACGTAATCCCAGGGCCGGTCTCTCAGCACCTCCGCCGTCAGCTCCTCACCGCCGGGGAAATAGTCGACCTCGAGTCCGACCCGGAAGCCAATTCCCTCCACCCGGGCGGAACGGACCAGGTCGAAGTAGTCGTCCAGCCGCCACCGGAACCCCTTGCCTTCCAGCCAGTCCCGCTGCCTTGAGGCCAGGTCACCCTCCACCGAGGCCAGCTCGCGCTCGTAAAGCGGCCTGAACTCGGTGAACATGTAGCTGTGTTCGCTGATCCCGATCTCCGTCACTCCCCGGGCCCGTGCCTGGCGAGCGAACTGCTCCAGGTAGGCGGGAGAGAGATCTCCTTTTTCCAGGTGGTTGTGATAGTCGAGCATATCGATAAGACCTCCGTCCGTACACAGCATCCGCCTGATTCACTTCGCCTCGGTCTCTCGTTGTCCCTTCCCCCCTTGGCCCACAAGGAAGCACATGCTATACTATTCTATAATTCTATACTAATGGGGTGTGGTGATGGAAAAGGATGTTTCCGAGCGGCTCGACCACCTGGAGCAAGAGGTAGAGGAACTGAGGGCCATCGTCCTCGACAGCACTGATCCCACGGGTGAAAGGCGCCCGGGCGGGGAGATGGAGATTTTGGCACGATTCCGCGACCTGCTTCAGGATGCAAGGGCGGTGCTGGACGAAGAACACGTCGAGGAGGATGAGGCGCTGCTGCTGTGGGGTATGGCCACACAGCAGGGGCTCACCAACCAGCTGACGAGCCGGTCAGCCCTGCTGACCGAGGACCGCCGGAGCATGGCCCGCACCGCCGGGGCCCTCTCCAGTGAGCTCCGGCTGGCGATCATGGCCCGGCTCATCGAGGGCGAGGGATCCTCGAGGGAACTTGGCCAGTCCGCCGAGCTCGGTGGAGGGCCGCTGTATCACCACTTGAGGGAGCTGATGGCCGCGGGGTTGATAAAGCAGCCCGACCGCAACCGCTACCGTATCACCGACCGGGGCCTCGATGCCTTCCTGTCCCTGGCCTCGGTGTGCCGGCGCCACCGGGAGGTGTCGTCTTCATGATGGGCCTCGACGACATCCGGGGCGGTAGGCCCTCCTGGGTGCTCATGACCCCCGTGGGGGATCGAACCGGAGGGGGCCCTCCTTTGTACCGCGAGGTGGACCCAGACGATCCCGTCGGCCAGGAGTTCGAGGAGATCCTCCGGCAGCCGTACATGCAGAGTTTCCTGAAGGTCGGCCACGCGTACACTAACTACCTGGCCCGTCGGGGTGAGAGCGTCGATCCCCCCTACTTCGCACTGCGGGCACCCGACCCCCGTCCATCCGTCGGCTTCGGCCTGGTCAGCGGCCGGGGTGAGGTTGAGATGAAGCCCAGGACCCACTACACCATGCTCGCCACCGGGGATTCACAGGGACAGTTCGCGCGGACGGAGGTGGAGAGCATCCTGCTGCACGAGTTCAGCCACGTCATGCTGTTCCAGTTGGCTGGACTGTCCGCCCTGGCCCGCATGCCCCGCCCCTACACCCGGATGCATCTGTCCACGGCGGTATCCGATTACACCACCGCCCTCAGCGAGGGATGGGGAATCCACTTCGAAGTTGTGACGCGAGATCTGACTCGCCACCTCGAAGTCAGGAACATGGCTTCATTCGATCCATCTCCGGACGCCCACTTTCTCTGCGATAGGGAGACCCGGACGAGGCTGGCGGGGGTAGCAGCCAACGCCTTCATACATGAACCCCTGCCTCCGGGAAGCCTGACCGCCTGCCCGTCTGAGCTTTCGGAGCGCCTGGTGTACCAGGCCACCCACGGAGTGGGGGATCCGGGTAATCTTCGATCACCCCAGGGAATGCTCTCCTGCGAGGGGGTAGTGGCCTCGCTGTTCTACCGGCTGACCGGGGATCCGAAGGTGAGGGGCACCTTCGCGGAGCCCGCCTTCTACACTGACTTCCTACCGCCCGGGATGGCGACCCCGGATGACCCCGCCGGGGTCTTCACCCCCCGGGAGAACGCATACCTCAAGGTCGGAGCGGCCGTGCATGCTGCGCTGCGGTCCGAAGCCGGCTCAGCCGTACCCCCGATCATGAAGTTGATCTCTGAGTACGGCCGGCTGTTCCCCGCCGAGCGCAGGAGGGTGTACAGGATATTTCTCGAGACCACGGCCTACGTGACGGTCTGCGATGAGGCGCACGGGCTGTATCGGAGGCTTCACCGCCTGGGCCAGCTGGGCCGACTCAGGGATCTCAAGGATGCAGGGCAGGAGTGGCTAACCATGGCAGAGAAACGACTGCAGGAGGCACTCACCCGGGACTGCGCCCATGAGGGACTCGCATCCCGTCTCGGCCCGGAGATCTGGCTGCAGAACGATGATGTGTCCGTGCCGGAGGTCTACTGGTCGGAGGAGGCTTCTCTGCCCCTGACCTTCAACATGAACGCATGCCCGGCGGCGGACCTCATGTCCGTGCCGGAGATCACGGGCGAAGCCGCCCGGCGCATAGTCTGCCTGAGGGCAGAGAAGGGGCACTTCGAATCCATCGCACAGCTCATCAATCTGGCTGGCGTTAGCCGGGCTTCAGCCCGGAGCCTGCGGCACATGCGCGATGCCTTCCTCCAGGCGCCTACCCGTTACCTTCTCAGCTGAGACGTCGAAATATGTCGCATCCTGCCTACTCAGCAGCCGAAACCCAATCCCTGTCATGAAAGCCACCGGACCATCCGCAAGTTGGTGATTGACACCGGTGATGCGATGGCGGCGGACCGGGTGCGCAGACAGGTGGATCCGCAGGGTAGACGTAAGGTCCTGTTTGTTCATCTGGAGGTCGACGGTTACTCGGGTTCCATACAGAGCATCAGAGTCGTGGAGAGGCCCAGATGATGTTTTGTCACGAGAGTTGGTGCAAGCGGCATCCGCGGTCGAGGGAATACGAGCTGGTAGGTAGTCGGTTTTAGAAGGAGCTTGCGGATCCGGACGCCGACCTCTGGAAGGAAGCCAGTCGTTATCCGTACAGCATCTACGATCTCTCTGATACCCAGGTGGTGATCAACGGTGACCGTGCCCGGTGGATCCGAAAGGGCGTCGAGTACTTCGACAACGCTGTATACCATATTGATCGTTGGCACATGGTCAGGGATCTCAAGCTGCTGCTGAGGGGCACAGGGAAGTCCCGGGAGGCGTTGTCGGCACTATGCTAATGATCCCGTGCGGCTCCTGGTAGCTTTTGCGGAAGGAGAGAAGGAACTTCCTGAGGGGAATCGGAAGAAGAAGCTGGCGAACCTCAGGGAGGACATTCTGCAGGATCCCGAGTTGGTGCGGGACTGCCGCACGAGACTGGGGGAGCAGGGTGTGGATGTGAGGGGCCTGAGAAGCATGGGTGCTGCGAAATCTCAGGTCGACCGGATGGAGAACCTCACCAGCAAGCGGGGCCAGAGTTGAGGTAAACGAAGTGTATCGGGGATGATCTTGACCCTTGGAGAGAACCTGGTGGGTTCCCTGGACCAATACACAAATCGCCTGGTCACGGGTGTGAAGGTGAGCATAGAGGATTGTCGTCGGGAGATCCGACGAACCGCAGGGAAGGTCATCAACAAGACCGTCGGTGTCGGGCACGTACATCCACCGATCATCGACGCCGGTACTCACGGGTCTCGTGGTCTGTTACAGCTATTTCACAAGCTCAGTAGAGCCCGACCCTCAATGACGTAATGAGCGGATTGGTTAGGGGTCATTCATGGATCTTCCCCCACATCGGCCTGGCTCACATGGACTCGGGCCCGCGCCAGATTGGCAACCAAGGGATCCATCCTGACGACACCCCCCGAAATACAGAGACAGCCTCGTATTGTATGATGGGACTGAAGTCACCGAGTCTGGACTGGCACAGCCGCAAGTTCTATTGTTGTTCTCTGCCAATGTTTGATGTATAATACCGGTACTCAGGAGGAGAACGTCTATGCAGGATAAGGCGTGGAGGAGCATATCTATCATTCTCATCGCAGCAGGCGCCCTGATGATCGCCTGGCCTGTATACCAGTACCTGTACTCCCTCCAGCGCCAGGACACTCTCATAGAGGAATTTGAGCAGGCACGGACTCGTATTGCTGAGGCTGCACCAGCTGAAGAGGACTACCAGCCGTCTCACGAACCTAGGGCGCAGCCGGAAACCATCGATGAGGGTCCGTTCGTCCTCATCATACCGGCAATAGCGCTGCGGGTTGCTGTGGTGGATGGTATCGGGGAGGATGAGCTGACCCAGGGGCCGGGGTTTTATCCTCAGAGCGGTGAGCCGGGGAAGCCGGGGAACGTGGCAATCGCTGGACACCGCAACTCCCACGGTGCCTGGTTCAGAAATCTACATAGCTTGGAAGCAGAAGACACCATAATCATACAGTCGCCGAGGACAACGTATCTGTACTCCGTCGAGTCTGTGTTCGTAGTCAAACCAGATGCATTGGAGGTGGTGGACCCCACCGAGGAGGCCGTACTGACGCTGACCACGTGTCATCCGATAGGGAGTCTGCGTGAGAGGCTGATAGTCCGGGCCGAGCTGGTGGAGATACAAGACTTGCAACTGGATGCACAACGATAACTGAGTATAGTCACTCTCAAATGCAGAGGTGATGATACGCGGCGTCCTGCTGGTCACATGTGGGCGGCGTTTAGCCAGAGTGAAACCGGCTGCAGAAGCAGTCGGTTTTGTTTTTCGCAGTTATTCTCTAGCAGTGGCCGGTAGTCAAAAGGAGCAAATGACGTGGTTCACAGGAGGCAATGGCATCTAAATGATCGCTCTGTTGCGAGTGGTGCCTCATGCAGTGGCAGGTGGTATGGTAGTACGCCGGTCGAGAGCACCCGACTAACTATCCGAGGCCAGACTCAGTGGTTAGCACCGATCTGCCGGACGATTGGTCTGGAAGCGGGGGCTGTCCACTACTTATACACGAGCCAATGCGAAGGTAAGGCAGCAGTGAACGGAGAGGACATGGTAGTCGGCGTAGGAAGGTCTGAGTTTGCAGACTAGAGATCACTGTGGTCCGGTAATCCGGACCATGGTGACCCAGTAGTCAGAGGATTACGGTCAGACCCCTGACCGATGATGTGTCTGGAAGGCCGGTGATTGGTGCGAGACGGGATGGCCGCCTATCCGCAGTGTCGGCCCTGGTTTCAAATCTGGATTTGTGCAGGAGGAACAAGGGGTGAGAACCTAATGAGTCATAGAAGGTGTTCGCGAATCGGCTTGACAGCGCTGATCATCGGGTTGCTGGTTTTTGGCGGGGCGTTGGTTGGGTTGGCCGGGTATCCTGATGATTGTGAAGGGCCAAAGGTGGGGCCAATTTACCCAGTAGACTTAATACAGGATAAGCACGAAAACCCTGCTTTCCCAGATCCAAATCCGGCTTTGCTTGACAGCCCTGACGACTGTGATTTGGTGTATTTCAAAATTGAATTAGATCAGGATGCTATTGATAACGGCGATGTGTTTGATGGCCCAGAAGGCTTTGAAGTTACGATCTACAAAGGCATTGATGGTGATGGCGACACAGTATTCGCCTTCGAATCAAACTCTCGGGTTATGCATGTGTTTGCTAAAGGTGGCCCCGATGAAGGCAACCTTTACAGTTACTACCCCGAATATCCCAACGGCGTGTATGAAGACTGTGGCTTAAAGCAGTCCGACCAAGGCGGCTGGAGCCATCTCGCTTTCTACTACTGTCCTGGTGAAGAGGACCTCGACGTCACCAAGACCGTTGTCACCTACTTCGAGCGTGAGCATTTCTGGGCTATCGACAAGAGCGTGACGACGGAAGAAGGACTTGATCTGGACGGCATTCCGAAGATCTGGCTCTATCCCGACG
>PWUB01000288.1 GCA_003563755.1 Clostridia bacterium | reverse complement strand
TCTATTCGTTCCAGGGCGCGGGCACAGGCCTCCAGCGATCCGTGGACATCGGCCTTGAGGACGATCTTCAGTTCCTTGCGGCCTTCCTGCTCGTAAAATTCCTCGAGGGACACTGCAGACAGTGGCTGCAGCTCCTGTTCACGGGCCTCCTCCTGGAGGGTCTGCGACAGGCTCCTGGCCTCGGAATCGCTCTCCATCTGCACGAAGAGATCTCCTGCCTCGGGCACCCCCGAGGAGCCCAGGACCTCCACGGGTGTGGACGGCCCTGCCTCGTCTATGGTCTCCCCCCTGTCGTTGAACAGGGCACGAACTCGCCCGCTGTATATGCCGGCAACGAAAGGCGTGCCCCTGCGCAGGGTCCCTGCCTGGACCAGGACGGTGGCAACGGGCCCGCGCCCCCGGTCCAGCTCCGCCTCGATGATGACGCCGTGCACCTTCTGGGTAGGATCAGCGGTGAGCTGCTCCATTTCGGCCATCAGGATTATCATGTCCAGCAGATCGTCAACATTGTCACCGGTGAGAGCCGAGATATCCACGTAAACGGTGTCACCGCCCCATTCCTCGGGGACTAGATCGTGACCCGACAGTTCCTGCCGGATTCGGTCGGGCTGGGCGTTGGGAAGCTCGATCTTGTTGACCGCCACGATCATGCTGACGCCGGCTTCCTTGGCGTGATCCACGGCCTCCAGGGTCTGAGGCATCACTCCATCGTCGGCGGCGACGATCAACACCACCATGTCCGTGACCTGGGCCCCGCGGGCACGCATTGCCGTGAACGCCTCGTGTCCGGGGGTATCGAGAAAGACGATGGCCTTTCCGTCATGGTGGACGGTGGACGCCCCTATGTGCTGGGTTATGCCGCCGGCCTCTCCCTCCGCGATGGCGGTGTGGCGTATGGTATCGAGGAGAGTGGTCTTTCCGTGATCCACGTGGCCCATGACCGTAACCACGGGAGCTCTCGGCATGGCCTGGTCCGGGTCGGGCTCATCAACATATTCCAGCAGGACCTCATCCTCGTCCTCGGGCTCCTCCTGGTAATCGAAGTCCACGCCCAGCTCGCCCACGATGAGGGCGGCGCTCTCCACGTCCAGCTCCTGGTTGATGTTCGCCATTATGCCCATGCCCACCAGGTGCTGCATCAATGCCATGGCATCAACCTTGAGTTTCTCCGCCAGGTCTGCCACCGTGATCGAACCCGATAGGGTCACGTGATCGACGGGAACTCGAAGCCCCGAGCTGGGCTGACGGCGGGAACGATCCCTACGATCCGGTGGCTGGCGGTCCTTCTTTGCGTCCCGCGGCCTCCGGCTGTCCGGGATGGGTTCGGGCTTTGCCTCCACCAGCTCGTCGGAAGCCTCGGCCGCCTCGTCGGGAGTCTCCTGATCCTCCGCATCCTCCTCTCCCCTGACGATGCGTCGCACCCGGTCGGCGACCTGGTTGTTCACCGCAGTCATGTGATTGTTGACTTCGAGGTTCATCTCCTCCTGAAGTATTGTCAGTACTTCCTTGCTCTTGATATCCAGTTCGCGTGCAAGCATATACACCCTGATGTTACGTGCCAAAACGCTTCACCTCCGCATTGCTCCCCCTACTCGGGAATCAGCTGCTGTAGTTCGGCGAGCAAATTTTCGCGTACCTTCACATCGATCGATGACATCCGGAATGCCCTAGCCAGGCGCTTACCCGAAAGAGCTCTTCCGAGACAATCCTGGACGGGACAAACGTAGGCTCCCCGGCCTGAAGCCCTGCCGGTGCGATCTACCCTCAGCTCCCCCTCGGGGGTGCGTACGATCCTGATCATGTCGCCCTTGGGTTGACTGTTCGAACACCCGATACATCGACGCATCGGCTTCCTTCTCCTGGCCACGGCCATCACCAGCCTTCCCGGACGCCTGCAGGGAGCTAACCCTCTTCGGGTTGTGAGCCTGCCTCCTCGTCCTCTTCGAGCTCTTCTTCTTCCTGCTCTTCCTGCTCATCTGCCTCTCTCTTTGCCTCGCTCATCATACGATCGATGAGGCGGCTGGGACGATCGTCGTCCTTGTCATCACGGCGCAGGAAAAACTCCGGCACCCGAACCTCCCCCTCGATGGTCTTGACCTTAACTCCATGTCCCTCGAGGCCGGCCTCCTCAGCCTCGGTCTTGCTCCGAATGTCGATTCTCCAGCCCGTTAGACGAGCCGACAGGCGTGCGTTCTGCCCTGCCTTGCCGATGGCCAGGGAGAGCTGGTCGTCGGGAACAACGACCTGTGCTACTTTCTGCTCCTCGCCCAGTATGACCTGGTAGACGTCGGCAGGACTCAGGGCGTTGGCGATGTACTCCTCTTCCACGGGGGACCATCGAACTATGTCCACCTTCTCGCCCTTTATCTCCCTCACAACGTTCTGGATGCGGCTGCCCCGCTGCCCGACGCAGGCCCCGACCGGGTCCACATTGGGTTCGCGGGATCGGACGGCCACCTTGGAGCGGGCTCCCGCCTCCCTGACGATGTCCACGACCTCCACTTCACCGTCGTGAACCTCCGGAACCTCCAGTTCAAGTAGACGTTTGATGAGCATCGGATGGCTCCGGGAGAGAACTATCTGTGGCCCCTTGGTAGTACGGTTGACCTCCGCAATGTACAGCTTCACCCGGTCGCCCTCGCGGAAGCGTTCACCGGGTATCTGCTCCGAGGGGTCGAGGAGCGACTCGGTCTTGCCGAGGTCGATGAGGATGTTGCCCTCATGAACTCTCTGCACGAGACCGGTGATCATGTCCCCCTCTTTCTCTATGAAGTCCTGGTAGATGCGCTCCCTCTCCGCCTCCCGTACGCGCTGCGTGATCACCTGCTTGGAGGTCTGGGCGGCTATGCGGGCGAACCGCTCCGGAGCCACTTCCAGCTCGACCCGATCACCGACATCGTAGTCACGGTCGATTTCCCTGGCCTCCTCGAGGGACATCTCCCTGGTGTGATCACTCACCTCTTCGACCACTTCCTTGTAGAGGCTGATCTTTATGGAGCCGCTCTCACGGTTCACGATCACCTCCACGTCCTGCCCGGAGCTGCCGTAGTTGCGGCGGTATGCGGACTTCACCGCGGACTCTATCGCTTCCAGCAGTGTCTCCTTATCCACTCCGTGCTGTTTTCGCAGTTCATCCAGAGCGTTCATAAAGTCGTAGTTCATGACGAGCCCCTCTCCTGAAATGACTCCTGCAAACCCCTGCCTGTGGAGCCGTCAGTCATCGAGTCGGTACTGCAGCTTCGCACGCGCGACCATCTTGCGGGGAATGCGGTGTTCGTTCCCCTCCTCGTCGGTGATAACGATATGCTCGTCGTCAGCTTCCTGCAACACGCCCATGAACTCCTTGCTGCCGTCCACGGGAGCGTAAGTGTTGACCCTGATCGTGCGGCCGCGGAACACTTCGAATTCGCGGTCTGTCTTGAGAGTCCGGTCCAGTCCCGGGGAGGACACCTCCAGGTAGTACCCGTCGGGGAGGACATCCTCCTCCAGGTCCAGTCTCGCTCCCAAAAGACCGCTGAAGCGCTGACAGTCCCCCACGGTAACTCCCCCCGGTTTGTCGAGGGTGACGAGAATCGTGGGGCGGCTGCGCCCCCCACTGCACTGCACAGCCACGACGACCTGCCCCTCCGCATCAGCTATGGGTTCAGCCAACCGTAGAATCAAATCCTGGATGTCTCTCCTCTTAGCCACCGCGATCCTTCCCTCCACGAACCGCGACGAGGGGGCTGACTATGAAAAAGAGTGGGTCCGCACCCACTCTCGTCGCGGAAGATCCATGATTTCGCACACCAGAGACTGGCTAAATTATAGCACACAGAGATACTGGGTACAACTGACGAAATCCCTCGTCACAGAGGGACTGCCAACCTCCTCAGGAGCGTGAGGCCAGTGAGTCGGCGTACCACTTGCGGACCAAGTCCGCCTGCTCGGTGTATCCGTCCTCGTCGTCCACCGGGACCTCCATTATCAACGGTAGATGACGAAGCTGTTCGTGACCCACGAGGCGCCGCATGCCCTCCGTACCGAACGCACCCTCGCCCAGGGGAGCATGTCTATCCCGCCTCGAGCCGCGCCTCTCGAAGGAGTCATTGAGGTGAACCACGAGGAGGCGGTCCAGGCCGAGGATATCATCGAAGGACCCGAGGAACATATCCAGACCCTTCCCGTCGTCAACGGGATACCCCCGGGCCAGGCAGTGACAGGTGTCGAGGCAGAAGCCGATACTGTCCGGGCACTCGATACCCTCGAGGATCGCTGCCATCTCTTCCAGGGTGCTTCCCACTTCGTTGCCACGGCCAGACATGAACTCGAGAAGCAGCCTGGTTCCCGAATCTACGGCCCTGCACGCCCTGCTCAGCGCCCATTGTAGGCCCTCGGTGATGAGGGCAAGACCCTCCGTGAGGGACTGGCTTCCCCGGTTTCCCGGATGAAGCACGAGGTAAGGAGCCCCGAGGAGGTGACACCGCTGTAGGTCCTCGGCCACCACGCGCCGGGAGAACTCCACGACCTGCTCCTTCGTGGACGCCAGGTTGACAGAATAAGGGGCGTGCATCACCACCGGGTCCAGGTCCATATCTCCGAGCCTGCGCCTGAACTGCACGACCTCGTCATCGGACAGGCGCCGCTGCCGGCCACCGCGCGGGTTGCGTGTGAAGAACTGCACGCAGTCCAGGTCCAGCGACACCGCGTTTTCGGCCGCCCGGGGGAAGCTCCCCGCTGATGATATGTGTGCCCCGATCCTCACCCCGGCATCCTGCACGGTCGACACCTCCCAGTCTCTCACCAATATACAGCGGCGGCGGGCAGGAATCAAAAACACCGGCGCGAATTTGTGATCAGCGGTCCAGGTTGTGGGGCACCTTTTCCCGGAGAATCGCCGGACACCACGGCTGGGGCTGTGTGCAGAGATCCCCGCGAAAATGACTCCCACCAACGCCGGGCATGCATCATGCGCGACGAGAAAGGATGATTGACGTGGCTTCTGATGTGGTGCTGACCAACGAACGGATGTACGAGGCCCTCGCTGTCCTGCAGGAGGCGGCCCCGTGGGCCAGGTTCATACTCCCCTCCACCGACGAGGAGCTGGCGGAGGCCATCATGTCGGCCGAGATAATGTGCGGGCGTCCGAACACGAAACTGCTGGAGAGGGCGGAGAAGCTGAGGTGGGTGCAGGTCACATCGGCGGGAGTGGACCGCCTCCCCCTGCGGGAGCTGCAGCATCGGGGCATAGTCCTGACCAACGCCCGGGGCATGCACGGCGACACGATAGCCGATCACGTCATGGCACTGATTCTCGCGCACACACGCCAGCTTTCTCTCCGGTTCGAAAACCAAAAGCAGCGTCGTTGGGAGCGCGGGGGCAGCAGTAGGGAACTCGCTGGTTCAACCATGGGGGTGATCGGCCTGGGCGGAATCGGGAGCAAGGTCGCCCGGCGGGCGGTGGCCTTCGGCATGGAGGTCGCCGGCACCCGCAGAAGCGGTGTCGAGACCCCCGGTGTGCGGAGGGTAGTGGCCCCCGAGAGAATCATGGACCTGTTGCCTGTATGCGAGTACCTGGTGATATGCTGCCCCCTGACCCCCCGAACCGAGGGGCTTATAGGCGAAGAAGAGCTCTCGGTTCTGCCCGCCGGAGCCTACCTCGTCAACATAGCCCGGGGTGCGATAGTGGATGAGTCGGCCCTCATCGACGCCCTGCAGGGGGGTCATCTCGGCGGTGCCGGGCTCGATGTATTCAGGGAGGAACCGCTGCCGCCCGACTCACCCCTCTGGGACATGGACAATGTCCACATCACGCCCCACGTGGCCGGCCAGCAGGCAAACTACGCCGTAAAGGCCGCGGGACGCTTCGCGGAGAATCTCCGCCGCTGGCAGCAGGGTGAACCCCTCAAATGGGTTGTCGACTTTGATCTCGGTTACTGAGGATCGGTGAACAGGGTCTTGGGGTCCGCCGCCTCGTCTCCCATCTCACCCATCGCCTGGAGCATATCGGGGGCGACGGCTTCGGCCAGGATCCGCTGGACGTCGGACATCATCTGCACGAACTGCACCTCGGTGCGAAGGAACTCGCGCACGTCCGGCTTGGTCTCCAGTACCCTCCGCAGCTGGATCAGCTCCTCGCGTTCATCATCAGTGAGATCGCTGCCGCTCATCTGGCGCGCCTGGTACTCAAACTGCTTCTGGTGAAACGTGCCTATCAGCTGCAGGCTCTGCTCGTCATCCTCGATCTTCTCCCGGGCCCTCTCGTAGTCTCGGTATTCTCCCGAGTTCTGAAGTGCTTTCGCCAGCTCACGGGCACGTTCCCGAACATCCTCCACGGCCATACCTCCTCTGGAACATCTTACTCCGGTGGTACCAAAAACGCTCCCTCAGCCCTGGCCAGCAGCATCTCCTCGCCCTCATCGGTGAGGGTCGCAGACGCCCGCGAGAGGCGGCGGCGGTGCTGCACAACGCGGGCCCTCACGACGAAGATCTGCCCCACGGGTACCGGCTGCTGAAAACGCACCGTCAGCTCTGCGGTGAGAGTCCGGGCACCCTGGGCATAAAAGACCGCCCACCACATTGCATCATCGAGTACCGCCGCGACGGCTCCTCCGTGGGTCAGTCCGGAGAAGCCCTCAAACTCACCCTTCATCTGGCCCCGGGCCACCGCGCCTTCGGAGCCCTCGGGGATGAACTCCAGCTGAAGGCCGTGCTGGTTGTCGGCGCCGCATATCATGCATCCCGATGCATCCCACATGGACCGGGAAGAGCTCACAACCCCTTCACCCTCTCCACCAGCCGGTCGGCCCGGTCACGATTCTCCTCGATGATCTGCTCCTCGTCAGCGGTGGTGAGCCTGCGGTCCGAGACGACCTGCCTGCCGTCCACGAACACATCCCTGACGTCCTGGGGACCCGCAGCGTACGCCAAAAGGGAGAGTACATCGTGCTGGGGTGTAAGATGCGGGCCGTCCAGGTCCACGATGATCACATCGGCTTTCATGCCCGGCGCAAGGCTCCCCGTGTCTGCCAGGCCGAGGGCGAGGGCACCGCCCCTGGTGGCCATATGCAGAATCCGCGGGGCCGGCATCGCCCGGGCATCCAGACGCACCCCCTTCTGAACCAGGGAGGCTGCCCTCAGCTCCGCCCACATGTCCAGGGTTGCCGTGCTGCAGGCGCCATCGGTACCGATACCGACCAACACTCCCCCATCTAATATGTCCTGCAGGGGTGCGGTACCGCTTGCCAACTTCTGATTGCTTCGAGGACAGTGAGCTACCGCGGCGCCCGACTCGTTCAAGATGGCGATGTCTCCCTCCGTCACGTACACGCAGTGGGCTGCCAGGAAGGGTTCGTGCTCAGTGAGGCCGCAGTCGCGGGCATACTCCACCGGGGTCACTCCGTAGCTGGCGCGAATATCATCGATCTCGGCCCGGGTCTCGGCCAGGTGTATGTGGATCCCCAGCTCGAGCTCCGAGGCCAGCTTCTGCACCCGCTGCATGTACTCGGGGGGGCAGGTGTAGGGGGCGTGGGGTCCCAGTTGAACCTGGATGCGGCCGTCAGCGGCACCGTGGTATTGGCGGGCAAACTCCCGGGACAGCTGCAGATCCTCATCGGCCCGGGGCGAAATGCCGACCAGGCCGAGGGACAGGGTGCCCCTCATCCCCAGATCACGCACCGCTTTCGCCGCACGATCCATGTGAAAATACATGTCGGCGAAGGCCGTGGTGCCACCCTTGAGCATCTCCAGGCATGCCAGGGCCGTCGCCCAGTACACATCCTCATCACGAAAATGAGCCTCTGCGGGCCACACCCAGTCTCGCAGCCAGCTCATCAGGGGCATATCATCGGCGTAACC
>PWUB01000077.1 GCA_003563755.1 Clostridia bacterium | reverse complement strand
CGGCGTTGATGAGCCCGCACTCTCCGGCAGGAAGGCGCGAGCATAGGAAAGGAGATGAACCGGGGTGGATCGGGGACTCTTGGATGACCGGGCGATGGTGGACTTCGCCCGCAGGATGATTCAGACGCCCAGTCCCAGCGGTGAGGAGATGCAGGTCGCGCGGCTGGTGGCCGGGGAGATGAACCGCCTCGGCTACGAGTCAGTAAAGATCGACGAGAAGAACAACGTGATCGGCTGGATCAACCCCGCGGGAAGGCCCAGGGTGATGCTCAACGGCCACATCGACTGTGCGGCCACCGGGGAGATGGAGGATCCCTTCTCCGGTGCCCTGGTCGATGGTGCATCGTACGGGGTGGAGGGGCGGGTCCTGGCGGGCCGCGGTGCCTGCGATATGAAGGCGGCGGTGGCGGCCATGGTGTACGCCGGTGCTGCCTTCCACCGTCGATGCCCGGCACCCAGGGGTGGTGTGGTGGTCACCGCCGTCGCCCTGGAGGAGATGGGTGAGGGCGAGGGTACGCGGCACGTGCTCGATGGGGGAGTCACAGCGGACCTGGCGGTCTGCGGCGAGGCGACCGGGCTGCGCGTACACGTGGGTCACCGCGGGAAGTTCAACATCAGGGTGACGGTGCGGGGGGAGACGAGCCACGCCTGTGATCCCGAACGCGGCCTCAACGCGGTGTGGGGGATGCATGCTTTTCTCGATCACCTGCGTGAGTCCTACTCCCTGCCGTCGCACCCGGTGCTGGGGCCGTGTACCCTGGCGCCGGTGGACATCCATGCGGCTCCCGGCTGGGAGAGCCCGACCATACCGGATGTCTGCACCGCTGTATTCGACAGGCGGATCCTACCCGGGGAGACAGAGGAGAAGGTGCTCGGGGAGATGGAGGACATCGCCGTGGAGGTGAGGAGGCGTGATCCGCGCTTCGGGGTCGAACTGGAGATCGTGACCCGCACCTCGCCCATGCTCGAGGATCCGGGGGGAGAGCCCGTGGTCACCCTGGGGCGGGGGGCAGAGAAGGTCATGGGCCGCACCGTTGAGGTGGGTGCCTGGCGCTTCGGCACCGACGCCCCCTACATTATCGAAAGCGGCATACCCTGCGTGGGCTTCGGCCCGGGAGATGAACGCTACGCTCACACCGACTCCGATCACGTGGCCGTGGATGAAGTGCTCACGGCCGCCCGGGTATACGCCCAGCTGTTGGAGGATGTCTGTTCGTGAAGTACTGTCAGGGCATCAGCGGCATTGAGGTGGACCCGCTGCCCTGCCGCGCCCGTGCCTGAGTCGTCCAACGCCTGTCATCTACTCGCGGCCCTGGGCGGGAGGTGCCCCACAGCCCTGTCCAGGCGCGGCGATCCCTTCATGCTGCTCACTGGATTCCCGCCCTGCAGCCTGGATGGGGTCGTGACCCGGGTTCCTCCCGCCTGTGCCCCCGGCTGAGGATTCCCGGCTGGGGTGGAAACGGCACTCGGAATCTCACCCAGCCCACTCTATCGGGTGCGCCCGTTGTGTCATGGGCGGATGACTCCGAATAGAATGGCACCGCACGTGCAGGTCCGGTGTCGGCATGCATCCCCGGGCACCGGCGGTATTGCGTCATGGAGGTGGCCGGGTGCTCTACTTCCTCACGGAACCCGAAACCGAGGGCAGCTACTTCGGAATGTACAACTCTGTCGTCCGGTCCCAGCTCCGCACCTGGTCCGTCAGCTTCGGAGAGATCCCCCTGGCGGACCCCGAGGCGGCGAGGGAACGCATTGAGGGCATCAGCTCGGAGGACGATGACACCTGGCTCTTCTCCTACGCTCACAACCCCATCGGTGAGCATGTAGCTTCCAAGAAGGGGCGCAGGTACGCCCACGTCCACGGCCTCGAGGCCTCCCTGTACGAACCGGCGGTGCTCGAAGGATATTCCCTCAACGAAGAAGAGGCCCTGAACCGGTTCGACGCCGTCTTCGTCAACTCACGGTGGGCGAAGGGACTCATCGAGACAGCCTATCCCGATCTCGGCTGCGAGGTCGTCGTCAGCGGCTTTCCCTTCAATGTCTACAGTCTCCAGCGGTACCGTGCGGGGGAGAGACGGCGCCGGCTGGTTGTCTTCAACCAGCGCTTTGCCCTGGATAAACTGCACATCCTCGAGGTGCACATCGCCGAGATGCTGAACCACATGGGGTATAAGACTGCTCACCTGATATCTCAGGAGGCTTTCAGGCGGAACATGCGCTACCGCCAGCGCAGGGTGTTGATGAGAGAAGGGTACAGGCGCGGCCTCAGGTTCGTGATCAGTGCGACCAAGGCCGAATACTACCGCCACCTGGCCGGTGCCGGGATCATGATCACCACGCCCCTGGCGGACACCCTGTCGGTGGCTACCCTTGAGGCGGCCGCCCTGGGGGTGATCCCCATAGTTCCGGACTGGGGTCCGTTCCCCGAGTACGTACCTCCTGCCAACCGGTACCCCCCGTACAACATCGATGCGATCATCAAGCGGGTCGCTGAACCCCCCGCGTCTACGGCCGACATTCGCCGCTATCTGCCTTCGCGAGTGGTCCATACATACCTGGTGACCATGGGGGTGCTCTGATGCTGTATTTCATGGGACTGAACGACTCCGAGGGCAACTGGACGGGCAGCTTCACGGCGGCCGTCAGGAGTGAACTGGTCAGGCGGGGTGTTTCATTCCGCGAGCTGCCTCCGTACGACTGGTACGCCGACGGCCTGGCCCTGGGGCCCGTGCTCCGGGTCCGGAGCCGCCCCTCCGATTCCTGGTTCATATCCTGGGCCCAGAGTCCCCTCATCGAGCTCATTCGGGATATGCCGGGACGGAAGTACGGGCTGGTGGTCGGGCTCACAGCCATGCCGTTTGAGCCCGCGGTGTTGATGGAGGCTGCTGAGGGGCTGCGGGAACGGGAGAGGCTTTCCCTGTACGACGGTATATTCGTCAACTCCCAGTGGTGCAGGGAGTGCCTGTGCCGGGCATACCCTGAGCTGGCGAGCAGGGTCGTGGTAACGGGTTTCCCCTTCGACTACCGGGTGTACGACAGGTACGTCGAGGTTCCCCGGGATCCGGAGCTGGTGGTGTTCAACCAGCGCTTCGCCCTGGAGAAGCTGCACATCATCGAAGTGGAGGTGGCCAGGCGTCTCGTCGAGAGGGGCTACCGGGTTCAGCACTTTTCGGGAACCCCGGCCGCGGCCCTTTCCAGGTGGAGCGTTTCCACGCGGCAGCTCCTAAAGATCGCGGAGAGGGTCGGGCTCGAGCTCGTTCACAACCCGGACAAGGACACCTACCACGAGCGCCTGGCCTCGGCAGCGGTGGTGGTGACCACCTCCATAGCCGACATGCTGCCCTCTTCACTGATCGAAGCCGTGTACATGGGGGCGGTGCCCGTGGCACCGGATGCCATGTGTTTTCCGGAGTTCATCCACCAGGATAATCTGTACACTCCGTACGATATCGAGGAGATCATATCCCTGGTGGAGGAGGCACCCGTGCGGGAGTACTCTATCACCGGCTACGACAAGTCCCGGGTGGTCGGGCGGTTCCTGGAGGAGATGGGAATCGACTGAGGGCAGGCCGTACCGGCAGGCTGGAGGCGAGTTCCCATCTCATTCTGCCCGCAGGAAATCCACGATGTTCACCGGCCACGGCTCCCGGTCTGCAAGAGCTACCGCCCTCGCCTGGGAGCCGATGTGGTGCTGGGGAACGCTCCTGGGTGACAGCAGGGCGATCCCGGGGAAGTCCCGCTGCATCTGCCACCACAGGGAAGCGAGGGGCAGAAAGTCCCGTGGGTTGTAGGTGACCAAGATCCGCCCCGTCGTCACCGCATGCAGCATCTGCTGATCATCCGTCGAGCCGTTCATGCCCGCCTCGTGGGAGGCGACGGCATCCACCGAGAAGTCATCCCGCAGTACCCGCGCGACGCGGTGGCTGATGTTTTCGTCCAGGTACCACCGGGGACTCACGGGATCTCCCGCGGCGGGAACAGGTAGGGATAGCGATTCCTGGCGCCCGCCTCATCCAGGGCATCCGCTTCCCGTACGGCTTTGTCCATCTCGTCGGGATACAGGGATGCGTATGCCCGGACGTTACGCAGGTCCCGCTCCGAGAGCTGGGGAAAAACCTCGAGGATCTTGCCGGTGCATCCCTCTACCTCCCGATCCAGGCGGACTATCTCCCACACGGCCAGTCCTGTCCCTGCCACCGTGGCCTGGCGGCCCGACGGAGAGTCGATGAAGGTGATGCCCGGACACCTGCGCGTCCTTATGGATTCCTCCAGCATCTCCCGTACGACGTCGGACTTATTCTGTTTTCGCCGCAGGCTCTCGTACTCGAGGTGTTCCGCCTGGTCCTCGGTCAGCCTGACGCTGATCCGTCGTGTCATATCTGTCACCCCTGTATGACAACTGTGACGCGAGCACGCTCCTGTCAAGTGGGCTGCCGCGCTAGTCAGTCGGGTCAGAGGGGATCAACGGATTGCAAACATGCAGCGAGCATTGGTGGTGCCTGTTCGCAGTCAGTCTCTATCCACGTACCTCCGGGTATCCCCATACAGCAGGCATGTCCGGGGGAGGGCCTGGAGGAAGAATAGTCCAGGTCGCCTCACCGCCCGCGTGCAGCCCTTCTGCGGGCGCTGCCCCAGGGCCATCAACTGGGATCGGGTGCCTGGATCACCTTGCGGAAGCTGAAGATCAACAGGCCGAAGGCCAAAAAGAACACGCTGATGACCGCCACGCCCACCTGGAGAGAATACTGATCCGCCAGGAATCCTACTACTGGGGCTGATATCGACCCTCCCAGGGACCTGATGCCGAACACCAGGCCGAATACGCTCCCGGTCCTGCCCTCGGGAGACACGCCCGAAGTCAGGGCATTAATGCAGGGCCGGGCGAGGGACTGGCAGAATCCCAGGCCGATGAGCAGAAGAATCAACGGAAGCACATCAAGCTTGACCCCGAGCAACACGCCGATCAGCGACACCGTGGTCACCGCGGATACGAGGATGACGAGGGCCCGATCATACCGGTCGCCGGCGAGCCCGCCGACGAAGGAACCCCCGGAGCCCGAAAGCAGCATGATCGTCGACAGTATTCCCGCCACAGCGGGCGTCGCCTGCTGCAGTGATGCCAGCAGGGTAGGTAAGAAGGCGCTGAACCCGCTGCCGAAGCTCCCTGACAGGAAACCTGCGGTGGAGATGACCACCACCGGCAGCCACAGGGCCAGGGCTGGCCGCCGCCGTCCTCGTTTTTCCGGGAGTTGCTCACCGTCCTCCTCGGGCTGCATTTCTGCCGACGCGGGGTCAGCATCGGGCATCTCCCGGTACGAGAGGAAGAACCAGGCGGCAAGGACCGATCCCAGGCCGACCAGGACCTGCAGGGCCCCCCGCCACCCGAGGTACGTGGCGAGAACTGCCGCCACCGAGTATGCCGCAGCGGTACCGACGTTTCCCCCTATGCTGTGCAGCGCCAGGACCATGCTCAGGCGGCCGGAGTGAGCCCCCGCCCGGGACGTCTCGGCGAAGCTGGCCGGGTGGAAGGTCGAGTTGCCCAGGCCCAGGATGACCTGGGACACGATGAACATGAACATGGTTGATGAACGGGAGAACAGAAAGAGCCCGGTGAGGGTGAACAGGAAACCGGCGGCGAGCACGCGCTTGACCCCGAACCGGTCAACCAGTAGGCCCGAGGGGAACTGGGCCAGCCCGCCGGTGATGCTCGCAACTGCGATGATGATTCCCAGCTGTGTCCAGCTGAGATCGAGTTCTGAGTGAATGAAGAGAAGCACGGGCGGCAACGAGAGAGTCAGTAAGTGCTGCAGCGCGTGGGCCGCAAACATCACGTTTCGTGCTCGCCTCGCCAGGGCAGCGAGGGATGGTCCTTCGTCGACGTCCGTATCCATGCTGACACCTACACCCCTTTAGCTGCATCATTGGCCCGGTCCCGGCCGAAAAGAGCATCGGCAATGCAGGCCGGAGAACAGGTCCCCCGAGGGCGGTGCAGGTCATGGATGCACCGGCTGCACCCGGGCGGATATCACGCGTGCGAACATGCCATCATTCGTGGTGCTTCGGTCGTGCTACTCTCTTTCTACCTGTGGAGGCCGGGTCCTTCAGGAATCGAAACATCGACTTGCATCGGCGATGCCCGTGCCCTGCCGCGGGGGATGCAGCAGTCCCTGGATTCTCGTTCCGTCGGGTTCGCGGGGGTCCTGTCATCTCAACGAGTTTCCTGGCTCCATCTTCAGGGCGACCCACCCTGGACTGGCCCCAGGCCTGGCGCACGATGTGTTCTCCTCGGGCTCGCCGGAGCACATCTCACTGCGGTGATTCAGGGCTACCACCTGGCGATGGCTGCAGGAGGGAGACGCCGAGTAAGAGATGCGAATGCACCCGCGGGCGGGCATGCCTTTCTCCCCGTTCCCAGGGACCTGGAGCCCGGCGAGTACCGGGTCCAGCTGGAAGCTCCACGGTCAAAGGATGTCCTGGCAGAGGCGCCCCTGGAGGTTGCGGCCCACGATGTCGGGGGGTGAGAGGAGCTACTCCGGCGGCCCACGGATCACGGATAATCGCTGGGCAGTAAATGCAGGGCCAGGATCTCCCCGGTCGGCGAAGTCAGATCTCAGGCGGGTCCACCCCGAGAACCCTGGAGGTGGCGTAGAGAAGCTGACTCATCTCCTGGGTACGGTGCCTGGGAGCCGCCCTCAAAAAGGCGCTGACCGCGTGGGGCAGCCCGAACACGCTGCCCAGGAGGCACAGACTCGAGGCCAGGGAGATCTTTACCTCCGGTTGGTGTTCCCTCCTCAGAAGGTCCAGGAGGACCCTCTCGCTCTGCGGCAGCTTGATATCACCGAGGACGGACGCGGAGTGGTGCTTGAAGCGGGGCTCTCCGTCCACGAAACCCTCGTGTAGCAGCGCCACGACCTCTGTTCCCCCGAGCCTGACGAGGGAGGTACCGGCCTCGATGGATATCAGATCATGCTCTGCGTGGAGCCTGTCCACCAGGTAAGGCGCGGCCTCGGCGATCAGGGCTGCTCCGGCCAGTCGGACCAGGAGAACCTCACTGCTGGGGGGAAGGGATCTCCCCTTTTTGAGGTGTCGAGCCAGCTCATTCGCGGGGAGATCATCCCTGGCCGCGAGGGCCTCAACGAGGGATTCACCCCGGGACGAGTTGTTTCTCCCACCTGTTTCCGGCTCACCCTGGTGCTCAAGGAGGACCCCCCACAGCTCCTCCGTGCTCCGCTCATGCATTCCTATCCGGTGCTGCACCCTGCTGGCAGCAGCCTCCGTCATCTGCCCGGACCTCCTGATAGCGGGGAGCATTCCCCTGAGGACGTCGATGTCTGCGCGGGCGATCATCTCGCTGTAGTGCGATCGTGCCCCTGGGTTCGTGGTGCGGGCCAGCCTGCCCAGGACCTGTCGGAGCCCCACTTCGGTCTGCACGAAGGAAGCGGCACACCCCAGCATGAACATGCAGTTTTCCTCCCCGTACTCATCGCAGCTCCCCAGGATCAGGGGTACGAGGGAAGGGTCCGGGTTGAAGCTTGCTGCCAGGTAGCGGGCGGCGTAGTCCCGGACGGGGGCTTCCCCGTGGGACAGAAAGGGCTTCACCTGTTCTGCTCGCAGCAAGGCAGCACTTCCTCTCTGAACCCCCGTGCGCATGTACCGCGGCGAACCGGGGAAGGTGCTCTCGGCTCGATTGTAAGCGATCAACACCGGGTAGGGCAAAGGCTGAAACACCCGGGACCGCGTCAAGGTTTGGTAGGTGAATCCGGGTTGCTCATGCCGCACCCCATTGTGCGGCTGCTTTTGATATCTCTCTTAGAACGTGTTTCACCCATGGCCGACCAGCGTGTGGACCTGTCAGAGCGGGCATGCTCACTCTCAGCCACTGCTCAACATCCTCTTCGGAGATGCGTCGTGTGCCCGCGGTCTGCTGCACGG
>PWUB01000339.1 GCA_003563755.1 Clostridia bacterium | reverse complement strand
AGTAGGTGAGGCCTCAATACCAGTTCAGCACACCTGACCCCGACAAGCCCTCTCCGGGCTCCTTACTTCCCGAACCTCGTACTGTCCTGGGCGACCGAGGGGATCCCCCGGGTGAAAAGGACAACCATCCAGGCAGGCGATCGGCCTCTCCATGTAGTATTATGAGTGTGTAGGTACAAGAGAATACGGACCGCTAGGGGAGCTCGGGTTGTCGAGCTGAGAGCAAGAGGGAACCATCCCTTGACCCTTAGAACCTGATCTGGATCATGCCAGCGTAGGGAAGCGGTGCGGGGACATCCCCCAGACACGGCCGCCCTTCCTGGCAGGACAGGTGGCTCTTTGTTTGGGGAGGATTCTGTGATGACCACGCAAATGGAGGCGGCTTTGACTGGGAACGCAACGCCCGCCATGCGTCGCGTCGCCCAAAAAGAGAACCTGGATCTCGAGCACATCCTGGAAGGCGTCGCAAGGGGTACGATCGTCATACCGGCCAATATGCATCACGAAGGACTCGATCCCTCCGGCATCGGCAGTGGACTACGGACCAAGGTAAACGCGAACATCGGCACCTCCGCCAGCCTGCCGGACACGGAAGCCGAGATGAAAAAGCTCGACGTGGCCATTCAGGCAGGCGCAGATGCCGTCATGGACCTCAGCATGGGCAGCACCCCGGAGATTGATGCAACCCGCCGGGCGATCCTCGCCCGATCCCCGGTGATGATCGGCACGGTACCCGTCTACCAGGCCTCCGCCGAGGCCCGCGAAAGACGGGGAGCCATCGTGTTCATGACTCCGGATGATCTCTTTGCGACCATCGAGAAGCAATGCTCCGACGGTGTTGACTTCATCACCGTGCACTGCGGCATCACGCTGGAAACGGTGAACCGGCTTCGCAGCGAAGGCAGGGTGACGGACATTGTCAGCCGGGGTGGAGCACTTCTCACCGGATGGATGCTCCACCATGAGGAAGAAAACCCCCTCTTCTCCCAGTACGATCGACTGCTTGAAATCGCCAGGAAATACGATGCAACCCTCAGCCTTGGCGACGCGTTGAGGCCAGGCTGTCTCGCCGATGCCACCGACCGCAGCCAGATCCAGGAACTCATCATCCTGGGCGAACTGGTGGACCGGGCGAGAGAGGCCGGGGTCCAGGCCATGGTGGAGGGGCCGGGCCACATCCCGCTGGACCAGGTTGAAACCAATGTTAAGCTGCAGAAGAGCCTGTGCCACGGAGCCCCCTTCTACGTTCTGGGTCCCATCGTCACGGATGTGGCCCCGGGATACGACCACATCACCAGTTGCATAGGCGGAGCCCTGGCGGCGGCGGGCGGTGCCGATTTCCTGTGCTACGTCACCCCGGCGGAACACCTGGGACTCCCTGACGAGCAGGATGTGAAGGAAGGAATCGTGGCGGCCAGGATCGCCGCTCACACCGGGGATCTCATCAAGAGAGTACCCGGTGCCTGGGAGTGGGACCTGCAGATGGCTAAGGCCCGAAAGGCGCTGGATTGGGAGCAGCAAATCGACCTCGCCATTGACCCGGTGCGAGCCAGGGAATACCGGGATGCCAAGAATGTAGAAGGTACCCGGCAGTGCACGATGTGCGGCCCATACTGCGCCATGGAGATCGCAGCCGAGGCCCTGGGGAAGAAAGAACCCTGTCCGGAGGATGTGAGGGGTGGCGGTCCATCATAACACCGAAAGGGACGCAGTCAGCCCCCATCCCGCGAGTTCTGACGATCGCGGGCTCGGACAGCGGCGGTGGTGCCGGGATCGAGGCAGATCTCAAGACGATGACCGCCCTGGGCGTCTATGGAATGGCTGCCCTGACTGCAGTCACCGCGCAGAACACGGTGGGTGTGCAGGGGGTAGTCGTTCTCAATGCAGGATTCGTGTCACAGCAGATCCATTCGGTGGTCACCGACATCGGCGTTGATGCGGCGAAATGCGGGATGCTGGCCAACGAGGACATCATACGGGCCACGGCCCGCGCCATACGGGATTTCGAGATTCCCAGCGTGGTCGTTGACCCGGTCATGATTGCAACGAGCGGCGATGCACTCCTGGCACCCGAAGCCGTATCCGCCCTGCGCGAGGAACTGGTGCCTCTGGCGACCGTGATCACCCCGAATCTCGCCGAGGCCGAGGCACTCCTGGGCCTGGACCGGGGGGCCCTTCAGACCGTTGAGCAGATGAAGGATGCAGCGCGGGATCTGCACCAACTGGGCTCAGCCTGGACCGTGGTAAAGGGGGGACACTTCACGGGGGATGCCATCGATATCGCCTACGACGGCAGCGCGTTCATCGAACTGCGGGGGAAACGTCTTGATACACCCAATACCCACGGCACCGGCTGCACATTCTCCTCCGCCATCGCATGCGGTCTGGCCCGCGGACTGCCCGTCCGCCAGACCCTCCGGGAAGCCAAGGAGTTCATCACCTGGGCAATCGCCCACTCCCTGCCGCTCGGAGCAGGACACGGTCCAACGAACCACTTTTACCATCTCAGAGGTATACAGGGAGGAAGGAAAGCATGAACCGAGTTGAGGAAATGGCGACTCTGCTCGAGCGTCTGCGAGAGCGAAAGCCGCTGGTACACAACATCACCAACCTGGTGGTCACCAACATCACCGCCAATGCCACGCTCGCCATGGGGGCCTCTCCGGTCATGTCCCATGCTATCGAGGAAGTCACGGACATGGTCGGAGCAGCTGGGGCCCTGGTCTTGAACATCGGTACGCTTGATCCCCACCTGGTCGACGCCATGGTCGCCGCGGGTGCGAAGGCAAACGAGCTCGGCATTCCGGTCGTCCTGGACCCGGTCGGCGCCGGGGCAACGCCCTTCCGCACGAAGAGCATCGAGCGAATCATGAAGGAAGTCAACGTGGCAATCCTGCGGGGCAATGAATCCGAAATCGCAATCGTGGGAGGGCACGGGGGCACCATCAAGGGCGTGGACGCCGTGGACTCCGACCGCGACACGGAGTACCTGGCAAAAGCCGTCGCCGACCGGCTCGGCTGCGTCGTGGCCATCACGGGAGCGGTGGACTACGTCAGTGATGGACAGGACACCGCCAGGATCCACAACGGGCACCCGATGATGTCCCTGGTCACCGGGACGGGCTGCACTGCCACCTCCATCACTGGTGCCTGGGCCGCAGTGACCGGAGACATGGTACTGGCGGCTGCGGGTGCCCTGTGCTATTTCGGGCTGGCCGGAGAACGGGCAGCGAAGGAGGCTGAAGGCCCTGGCTCATTCCAGGCGCGGTTGCTTGATGAGCTCTACAAGCTGACCGCTGAAGACCTCCAGGACGGTGCGAAAATCTCGTTCACCTGAATGAGTCGAGAGGAGGTTGAGGCCGTGGACCGCCAGAAGCACCAGGCACCAGGCGCAGACACCCTGCGACAGGCCCTGCGGCTGTACGTGGTATCCGATCGTGATCTCGCTGGCGGCCGCCCTGAGGAGGATATCCTGCGTGCTGCAGCGGCAGGAGGAGCCACGGCGTTCCAGCTGCGAGGCAAGGATTGGGACGGAAACGAACTGTACCAGGTTGGACGGCGCCTGGCTGCCGTTTCGCACCAACTGGGCGTTCTCTTTATCGTCAATGACCGCGTGGACATCGCCCTCGCCTGCGATGCCGACGGAGTACACCTCGGCCAGTCGGACCTACCCCTGGGCGCCGCACGTGCACTGTTGGGCCCACACAGGGTCATCGGCGTGACGGCGAGCACCACGGAACAGGCCCGGATCGCCGAACGCAACGGGTCAGACTACATTGGAGCGAGCCCGGTCTGGATAACACCCACGAAGACCGACACCAATGCAGCCCTGGGCCTGGAGGGCCTGGAGGACATGTGCCAGGCCGTTTCCATCCCCGTAGTCGGGATCGGCGGGATCAACGAAAAGAACGCAGCCCGCGTGATGAGGGCCGGCGCGGCAGGAATCGCAGTGGTGTCTGCCGTAGTGTCTCACCCAGACCCACGGGCTGCCTCTTCAGGGCTGCTGCAGGCGATGGATTCCTGAGATGGAGCACCGACCGGCGCAGACCACTTCTACCCGGAGGGGAGTGCCATACAATGGAAGGTGAATTTGCCCTCATCGACGCCCTGGCTCGAACGATTGCGGAGCACCAACGGGCCGAGGGGGTCATCCAGGGCATCGGGGATGACGCAGCGGTGCTGCAGGTGGGAAAACAGGACTCCCCGCACCTGGTGGCGACGGTCGACCTGCTGGTGGAGGACATTCACTTTAGTCGTCGATTCATCACGGCAGGTGAACTGGGAGGGCGCTCTCTGGCCGTCAACATCAGCGACGTGGCGGCGATGGCCGGCAAACCACGATACGCCCTGGTGTCCCTGGCCCTACCCCGGAATTTTCCACAGGATTTCCTCGAGGATCTCTACGAGGGCATGTTTGAATTCGGCAACCGGTTCGGAACGGCCATTGTCGGCGGAAACGTCTCATCAACGAACGGAGGGCTCGCCATCGACGTGACGGTGCTCGGTGAGGTTGAACAGCCTGTCTACCGAAGCGGGGCAGGCCCGGGAGACCTGCTCGCTGTCTCGGGCGTCGTGGGCAACTCCTCCGCCGGACTGCACTGGCTCCTGGAGCACGGGCGGCTCGACGGACCGGTCACGAAACTCCAACGAGCTGCGGACCGCTGCACGCGTGCTCACCTGCAGCCCGAGCCCCGGGTGGCGCTTGCAGGGCACCTCGCCCGGGCCGGAGCCACCGCGATGATCGACATCAGTGACGGGCTTGCCAGTGAGGTCAACCACCTGGTCGAATCCAGCGGGGTGGGCATCGTGGTGCGCCAGGCACAGCTGCCCATGAGCGATGAGCTCCGCGTAGTGGCCACGGAACTGGGAAGAGATCCCGTGGAGCTGGCCCTACTCGGCGGGGAGGACTACGAACTCGTGTTCACCATACCCCGCGAGCATTGGCAGGCTGCACAACATGGGAGCCGGGCAACAGGGGTACCGGTGACCATCATCGGCGAGGTCCTCGAGAAATCCCCGGGCGGAGCATACATCGATGCCAGGGGGCATACCCGACCCGAAGGACCACCGGATCACGATCGTGGATGGCGCCCACTACCGCCCGGAGGATGGAACCACTTTCGACACCGTTCAGAGAGCAGAACTGCTCAGCGTGTACCGGCCCTGGAGACAGCAGGAAATGGACCGAGTACTGTCTGCCCTGACTCAGGAAGAAAGGGAATCGGTCCTGACCATGGTCGCCCAAAGGATCCTGGAGCCAGCAAGCAAGCTGAGCCTGAAGGACCAGGTCTCTGACACGATCCCTACCAGGGTGGTCTCCGTCTGGACGGGGATGGGTTGTACCGCATCATGGTCAAACTGCATGAGAACTCCCACGAGATGCAGCTGCTGCCGTCGCAGGACCGACAACCTCGCGCCACAGTCAACGCAGCCCTCGAAAGCTCTGGCAATTGCCATCCTGCCCAGTGTTGGCAATCCTCGTTCGCGCAGTGCATCAGGTTGGCACAACAGACCTTGGGTGTTTGCAGCTCATCGGTACTTCTCCAATGCTCCAAAGCAATCCGGAGTGACTTCTCCCGTATCGGGATTCCTTGGTGAATGAATGTTGTACATATATCCGCTCTTCCCATATCGTCCAATGCCGTTTTCGTCACACTTATCCGTGTCCATACAGATATGCTTTGCCCTGAGCGCCACTGTCACATCACGGCTGTTTTCGAAATGCTCGCGTTCCCACAAGTATTCACACTCGATATTCAGGAAACACTCCTTGATTCGCGGCGAGTTGACAGAAACCGCCTCCTCTGCAGTCAGGCCTGACATAGTGATCTCATCATCATCGAAATCGTTGTGTTCTACTGTTTTTAGACACTTGTCAAACACGTCCCTGGATGGGAAATTGAGGACGCAGCATCCGGTCTCCCTCAGAGTCAGGTACAGATGACCTGTCCTGGACACTGATCCAATAATGCAGATGAACTCGCCCGTGTCTCCGACGAATGTTGACCAGGACTGCAAACAAGCATTTGCTTTTCCATTGGGCTTGTAGGATGTGATTACGAACAACACTGACGGAATGGCTGTCAGGAAATCATGCCACGAAAACCCCTCAAACTCACCGGGCCAGACCTCTCTGAATGTATGTGGCATTTCGGAGAATTCCTTCTTCATAGTCATCTCTCCTTTGAAGAACTGGGACACTCACATCCAACGGGCGAAGCCTGTCTTCATACGCTGACCGCGGGGCGGGAGCAATAGCGGGTGTGCAACAGTCCTGAGGTCTTGGGGCCGCCCTGTGATGCCATCCCGTGTTGCCGTAAGGATCCAGTCAGTGATCGTTGTACTCTTCGTGGCTTTTCGCATAGATCCCCCCTTCACTGTAGCAATCCGGTGTGAGTTGTGCAGAAGGCGCTCCAGCATGGCATCAGCGACGGTGGGCTCTTGGTCGTGGATAAAGCTGTGAGTAGATTTCTTTCGGTATCTCATTCCCGCCATCCCGGGGATCAGACCGGACGGGCCCCGGGTCCCAGCAAGGCTCTCCTTGGTATTATTCACGTCGCTAAGCGAAATCCTGCCTTGAGAAGAGGGGGTCCCAGGGGGCTTTGCAGGGCCATAACACCACCTCCCTGCGATCACATCGCGGTGAGCGCACCCGAAGGTGACCCTCCTACAGCCCTGTCGCCCTACAGCAAGAAGGCTCCGAGCCCATAAGGATGCGCGGGGATGGAAGCTAACCCGAGCTATCCCCGCGGCTCCCCGACGAAGCCGAGCCGGAAACCATCGGGATCACGGATCACGAACTTGTATGTCCCCCAGGGGGCCATAGCCAGCTCCTCCTCGACATCGACCTGGTGGCAGACACGATGCCACAGGGCTTGCACGTCATCGACGGAGAAGTTGATGATGTCCGCATTCTCAGTGCGTTGCAGATCCTGCGTCTCGGCGATGCCGAACCCGCCCCTACCATCAAGCCGGTAGGATTGCCAGCGGGTGGCCTCGTAGAAGATCTCCGGCTCAAACTCAAGGATCTCCTCGTAGAAACGCCGGGAATGCTCCAGGGATCGTACGGAGATGGTAACTACCTGCAGCTCCATATGCTCTACCTCCCTCCTCGCGCACCCCGAGACGAGTGCAGGGATCAGAATCCGTGAGAGGAGCCGACACTATGAATGATACCATATTTGTTGGTCTGGATGTGCACAAGGGGACGGTTGATACTAGCCATTGCACGAGGACGCTGGGGCAGATATGAATGATCACAGGGTGCAGGGGGCAGCGTGTGAGTGCGGCCACGGCACGGAGTAATCTCAAGCCTCCTATGTTGCTAGGCTTCGGCCGAAGGCACGCTTCTAGACTGAGACAGCTCCCGACGGATCAGGGTCATGCGTTAACCAACACGTGAATACCAAGCTGATCTACCGTCGCATATTGCCCGGCTCGCTCGCTGCCCCCTGTATCCTGGTGGAGCGAGCAAAATGCGCCTTCGATAGGAAGTAAGATGGTAGACAATACCTGCGGAGGGCTGACTTGACACGGCCCTTCCATACCAGGAGGCGGGTCACCCCCCGCCGTTCCCCCACACCACCGGACATGCGGGTCCGTATCCGACGGGTCAGCGATGTTTCGTAAACACACCCGTTCTGCGATGCTGCATACACCCTCAGGGTTACATTGTGCGGATGTGTTCACGACCCCCGTGACGCCGCAGCCGAAATCCTTCGTGTCTCCAATTCAATGTGCAGTGGCCCCAATCACATCGCTAAAATGTGGGCCCTCAGTCTTCCAAAAGGGACTTAGCTACCGTGACCATTTCGGATTTGGCCAACTCTAGTGCTATGACTATGATGCCGACATCATTGCTATTGAAGGCCAGCTCGCGCCTAGTTCTACCGTCAGGGAGTTCCTGAACGTTGAACTGGGCTGTAGTCGTGTCGGATAGCTCGATGACATCAGTGTAGTCGCTGAGTTGCAGTTGGAAATTCGATTGGGCAATT
>PWUB01000168.1 GCA_003563755.1 Clostridia bacterium | reverse complement strand
GCTGTTCGCGGGGGTGGCCATCGTCGGTTTCATAGGAGTGGCCTTCGGGCTGGGACTGCAGCGCCACTGGAGTGCCGGGACCATGATTGGAGCGGGTACCGGGGTGGTGGCGGCAGCCTTCTTGGTGGCCATCCTGATCACGGGCCCGCTCATGGGTGTCAACCTCGTGGACCAGATACAGTTCGCCATGGTCGAAAGCATCGAGCGTGCAGCTGACATCTACATCGGTATGGGAATGGACCCGGATGCCGTTGAGGAGACGCGGCAGCAGATGAGAGATTCCCTGGAGTTTCTGCAGATGGTCTTCCCTGCCGTGTTCATGATGGCGGCCCTCATGTATGCGAGCTGGACGTACCTGATGACGCGATGGATAGTACCCCGCCTCGGCTACGAGGTGCCTCCCATGCCCTCTTTTGCTACCTGGAAGGCTCCAAAATGGATGGCGCCGCTGCTGCTGGGGGCTTTTCTGGCCGAGGTGCTGCTTGCCGCCCAGCCCGACTCCTTCATGCGGGAGCTGTCGGGCAATGTCCTGTTTGCCACCAACATGGGGTATCTGCTGTTCGGCGTGGCCCTTCTGTACTACTTCGTTCGCCGCGTTGTCAGCTCCCGCTGGCTGTCGGGGTTACTGTGCGCAGTATTGACGTTCAACTCACTGATGCTGCTTCTGCTCCCCCTGGCCGCTATTCTCGATTCCGGGCTTGACTTCAGGGGCAGAATGGGATCAGGAGCAGCTGGTTGAAGGCTAAAAAGCGCAATATGCCAACAACGGGGGAGGCGGTAACGTGAAGGTAATATTGATGAGCGATGTGGATGGACTGGGTGAGGCCGGCGAGGTGGTGGAGGTGGCCAACGGGTACGCCCGCAACTACCTCATACCCCGCGAACTCGCGGAGGAGGCGACTCCTGCGGCCATGCAGAGCTGGGAGGAGCAGAGAAAGAAGCGCGAGGCGGCAGCCGAACGCGCCCGCGACGAAGCCAGCTATATGGCCGAAAAGCTCGACGGTGTGCAGCTGGAGATTTCGGCGCGTGCCGGTGAGAGCGGTAGGTTATTTGGTTCAGTCACCGCCAAGGATATAATCGACGCGCTCAGGGAGGAGACCGGGCTGGAGGTCGACCGACGGAGACTCGATCTCAGTGAACCCCTGAGAGAACTGGGAGAGCACGACGTGCGGATATCCCTGTACGAGGACATAGATGCGTCCATAAAGGTGACGGTGGTACCAGAGGAGGAGTGAACTGACGCTCATCCCACCGCCGGGAGGGAGGAGACCGGGTGAACGCACTGCTGGATCGCATTCCGCCCCAGAACGAGGACGCCGAGCAATCCGTCCTGGGAGCGATGCTTCTTGATCGTGATGCCATTGCGGTCGCCTCCGAGCATCTGCGGGAGGACGACTTCTACCGGCAGGCACACGGCAAGATATTCGCCTCCATCCTGAAACTGTATGATCGGAACGAGGCCGTGGACCTCGTCACCATATGCGATTCGTTGGAGAGCACGGGCGAGTTGGAGAACGTCGGTGGTGCTTCTTACCTGTCGTCGCTGGCGAACTCCGTGCCCACCTCGGCCAACATCGAGCACTACGCGCGCATCGTCGAGCAGAAGTCCATGCTGCGCCGTCTCATAAAGACATGCTCGGAGATCACGCGCCTGGCGTACAACTCTGGTGAGGCAGCAGGAGACGTTGTGGACCGTGCTGAACAGATGATGTTCGAGATCGGCAGCAGCCGACAGATGCGCGGGTACGCCCCGCTGTACGAGGTCCTAAAGGATGCCTTCGAGGAGATTGAGCACCTCTATCACCACAAGGGCAGCGTGATCGGGGTGCCCACCGGATTCCGAGAGCTGGACGAGATGACCTCAGGGTTGCACCCGTCGGAGCTGATCATCCTGGCGGCCAGGCCGTCCGTTGGTAAGACCACCCTCGCCCTGAATATCGCCGCCAACGCCTCCATCAAGCAGCAAGTCCCGGTTGTCATCTTCAGCCTTGAGATGGCACGGGAGCAGCTGGCTCTCCGCCTACTGTCGTCGGAGGCGGGCATTGACGGGCACCGGCTGCGCACGGGATACCTGCGCGATGACGACTGGCCGAAGCTTTCGCGAGCGCTGGGACGCCTCAGCGAGGTGGAAGTCTACGTCGACGATAGTCCCAGCCTGAACGTCATGGAGATGCGTGCGAGGGCGCGACGGCTGAAGGCCGAGCGCGATATCGGCCTGGTCATCGTCGACTACATGCAGCTCATGTACACTTCATCGCGGACCGAGAACCGGCAGCAGGAGATGTCAGAGATCTCCCGCTCCTTGAAACAGCTGGCCCGGGAGCTGAAGTGCCCGATAGTGGCCCTGTCCCAGCTCAGCCGGGCCGTCGAACAGCGGTCTGACCGGCGGCCGATGCTCTCGGACCTCCGGGAGTCCGGAGCCATCGAGCAGGATGCGGACCTGGTTGCGTTCATATGGCAAAACCCCGAGCGGGACAATGCTAATGTCATGGACATCATCGTGGCCAAGCAGCGGAACGGTCCGACGGGCGATCTGCCGTTGATATTCCTCAGGCAGTACAGCCGGTTTGTGGATCCTGCGTGGCGGGAGGAAGGCGAATGAACCGCGACCAGTATGATGTCATCATAGTCGGGGCCGGGCCGGCCGGGATTTTCTGTGCCATTGAGCTCATGCAGTACGACCCCGGACTCAGTGTCCTCCTGTTGGAGAGGGGGCCCTCACTGGACAGGAGACGGTGCCCCCTTTCCGATTTGTCGCGGTGCGCGGGATGCATTCCGTGTCACAACGTGAGTGGATGGGGCGGAGCGGGGGCCTTCAGCGACGGAAAGATCACCCTCACCACCAAGTTCGGAGGAGGCCTCGCCGAGTACACCGGGGTCGATGCCCTGGATGAGCTGATTGAATACTGTGATGAATGGTATCTCCGATTCGGGGCGCCCGGGGAGGTATACGGTGCAGATGAGGCGGCCGAACGGGAGTTGAGGCGGCACGCCGCCGCCGCCGACCTGCTCTTCGTCCCCGCGCGCATCAGGCACCTCGGGACAGACAACTGCCTGCGAGTCATCTCAGCGGCCCGTGATCACCTGGCAGGGAAGGTGGATGTGCTGACGGGCACCGAGGTGATCGACATCACCACCGAGAACGGGGCGGTTTCGGGGGTGAAAACCCGGGACGGTACCAGCTACCGTTGTCGATACGTGGTGGCCGCTCCGGGCCGAATGGGATCGATGTGGCTCAGCGAGCAGGCGGACCGGTTGGGCGTAGAGGTGAGTTCTGGCTCCGTTGACATCGGGGTGAGGGTTGAGGTGCCGGCCCTGGTCATGCAGGACGTGACCGATGTTGTCTACGAGTCCAAGCTGATATTTTATTCTGAGTCCTTTGACGACAAGGTTCGGACCTTTTGCATGTGCCCCCATGGAGAGGTCACCATGGAGAACTTCGACGGCCTGGTCACCGTCAATGGCCACAGCCATCACGGCGCCACCGGCGAGAACACCAACTTCGCTCTGCTGGTGTCCAAGACCTTCACTGAACCCTTCGATGAACCCATAAGGTACGGTCGTAACATCGCCTCCCTGGCGAACATGCTGGGCGGTGGAGTCCTGGTACAGAGGCTCGGGGATCTCATGGCGGGCCGCCGATCCACCGAAAGGCGCATCGAGCGCGGTGTCGTCATACCCACCCTGAGCGAGGCTACACCCGGGGATCTGAGCCTGGTCCTTCCCTATCGTCACATGGTGGGGATCCTGGAGATGCTGGAAGCCCTCGATTCGGTGTTCCCCGGTGTTCATTCCCGCCACACGCTTCTGTACGGGGTGGAAGTGAAGTTTTATTCATCGGTGCTCAAGGTGGACCGAAGCCTTGAAACACCCGTGCAGAACCTTTTCGCTGCCGGCGATGGAGCAGGGCTCACCCACGGGCTGGCACAGTCGTCGGCATCGGGAGTACACGTGGCCAGGTCGATCATGAAAAAGGAATCCGGAGGAAACTGACATGGCAGTAGTTCTGGTAGGCGCCCAGTGGGGCGATGAGGGCAAGGGAAAGATAACGGATTACCTCGCTGCTGACGCGGATGTCGTGGTCCGCTACCAGGGCGGCAGCAACGCGGGGCACACGGTGGTGGCCAACGGCGTGGAACACAGGTTTCACCTGATACCGTCCGGGATACTGGCCGGCAAACTCAGCGTCATCAGCAACGGTGTGGTGCTCGATCTCGGTGTCATTCTCGAGGAGATAGCACGTCTGGAGGAGGCGGGGCACGACCTTTCGCTGCTTCGAATAAGCGACGCTGCTCACGTGGTCATGCCGCAGCATCGCATGATCGACGCTGCCGAGGAGAGAATGCGCGGTGCGGAGAATCTCGGCACCACCGGCAGGGGGATAGGACCCGCTTATTGGGACAAGGTGGCACGCTGGGGACTCCGAATAGCAGACCTGATGAACCCCGCGGTGGCCGAGGGCAGGATCAGGCAGCAGATAGAACGCATCAACCCTCTGCTCGAAAGGGTGTACGGACTAGAGATCCTCGATGCTGATCACGTGATCGAGCAGTACCGTGCCTATGCGCCGAGGATCGAGCCGTACGTGTGCGAGACGTCCAGGTTGATCAACCGGGCCCTGGATGACGGAGCCCGGGTCCTGTTCGAGGGTGCCCAGGGAACCATGCTCGACGTTGACCTGGGAACATACCCCTTTGTTACTTCTTCCAACCCCATTGCGGGCGGCGCCTGTGTCGGCGCGGGAGTGGGACCCACCCGGATCAGCCGGGTGGTCGGCGTGGTCAAAGCATATACCTCCCGGGTTGGCAGCGGCCCCTTCCCCACCGAGCTGCACGGCGATACCGGGGATCTCCTCAGGGACAAGGGACGCGAGTATGGAACTCTCACCGGCCGTCCCCGGCGCTGCGGGTGGCTGGACATGGTGGTGCTTAATCACGCGGTCAGGGTCAACGGCATCGATGCGATTTCCCTCACCAAGCTCGACGTTCTGAGCGGCTTTGAGAGCATAAAGGTCGCCACCGCCTACCGACACCAGGGGAGGCGGATCGAGGAATATCCCCTCGACCTGGGGGTGTTCTCCTCCTGCGAGCCCGAATACATCGAGGTTTCGGGCTGGGACTCCGACATCGGGGGGGCGAGCCGGTGGGAGGATCTGCCGGAGACTGCCCGGGACTACGTGCGGACGGTGGAGGATCTCACCGGGGCCAGGGTGATCAACATCTCCGTGGGACCGGACCGCGAACAGACCATTCCTCTCGAACCGGTGTTCACGCAGGATTAGCGGTAGAGGACCTTCCCGAATAGGATGAAATGCTCCTAAGCCTTGTTCGGGGAGGTCTCACATTGCTCTGGGTTCAGATAACTCTGCTGGCGCTGGCCGTCAGCCTGGACAGCTTTGTCGTTGGCATGTCATATGGATTCCGCCGGGTGGCTCTCGGGTTCAGCAGGGTGGCACTCATTGCGCTCCTGTCGGCCCTGCTAAAAACGATATCGATGCTCTTCGGCAGAAGCATCGTCGGATGGATCTCTCCATCCGCTGCTCCCGCCATAGGTGGGATGGTGCTGATCGGCCTCGGCATTTGGTTCTTGGCGGCAGCTCTACTTGCGCCCGACGAGGACACAGACGATGAGGGCGCCGAAGAGCATGGCGATAGAGACCCGCATCTGATGACGCTGAGGCTCCGTCCCCTCGGGATCGTGGTTAAGGTGCTCCAGGATCCAGCTGCCTTTGATGTTGACGATTCGAGAAGCATAGGTTTCGGCGAGGCATTGCTGTTGGGGGTGGCCCTGGGATGCGATGCCATGGGTGCTGGCATCAGCGCCGGCTTTTTGCAGCTGCCCATATTCACCACCGTCGGCGCGGTGGCCGTCGGAACGGTGGTCTTTCTGTCCGCCGGAATGGTTGCCGGGGGCAGGCTCGGCAGGGAGCTCACGGCCCGACCGGCGCGGGCCCTTCCCGGAGCAATCCTGGTGGCCCTCGGCACCTTCACGTGGTTGACAGGGTGAGGGCGGCAGGGTATCATGTTTTTCGAGATTGAGACCTGCCTTGAAGCGGGCCGTTGTCAGTGATAAACTGAGTGTTACGAACGATGCGGAGGCGTAGTGTAGTGGCTTAACATGCCGGCCTGTCACGCCGGAGATCGCGGGTTCAAATCCCGTCGCCTCCGCCACTTTTTTTGCGAGAGTAGTTCAGGGGTAGAACATCGGCTTCCCAAGCCGAGGGCCGCGGGTTCGAATCCCGTCTCTCGCTCAAGAATCTTCGCTGGCGTAGCTCAGCTGGTAGAGCGGCCGCCTCGTAAGCGGCAGGTTCACGGGTTCGAATCCCGTCGCCAGCTCCAGCCAGGCCACCCCACCGGGTGGCCTCTATTATAGCTTCCCTGCAGGAGTCTGCCCACCGCTGGTGAATTACTCCCGTTACTGGTATTCGAACTGATAACCGATTCGGAGGGGGACTGCATCATGAAGTTCGACCGATACTTCCTCTACGAAGAGCTGCGGCAATGGCTGCACGAAATCAGCGAGCGTTACCCGGACCTTGTATCCGTAGAATCCATCGGTGAAAGCTATGAGGGCCGACGGGTACACGCGGTCACCGTTACGGACCGCACCTGCGGTGAGGCCGAGGACAAGCCCGCACTCTACGTGGACGGCAACATACACGCAGGTGAGGTGACGGCATCCATGACATGCCTGTACCTCATCGACTACCTGGTCTCGGGCGGCGCCGATGATCCCCGCGTCAAGAGACTCCTGGAGAGCCGCACTTTCTACATCATTCCACGGGCCAATCCCGACGGTGCCGAGAAGTACCTCAGCACACCGGAGATGCTCCGAAGCAGCGTTCGGGTATATCCCAAGCACCGCAAGGACGTGGATCCGCCGGGGCTTTGGGCCGAGGATATCGACGGCGACGGGGAGATACTCCTTATGCGGATCAAAGACGATGCCCGCGGAGCGTGGAAAGTCGACAGCGAGGATCCCCGCCTCATGGTAGAACGGGGACCACAGGACCTCGAAGGACCCTTCTACCACATCTACAGCGAGGGGATGATTCGGGACGATCGCGGTGAGGTGGTGGAGGAGGTTCAACCCCCCTTCCGGCCGGTTCCCACCAGGTACGGGTTGGATCTCAACCGCAACTTCCCTGCCGGCTACCGGCCCACCGCGAAGGGTTCGGGTTCGTACCCGCTCTCGGAACCCGAGACTCGAAACCTCGTGGAGTTCATCGACGCCCATCCCAACATCGGAGGAGCCCTGGTTTATCACACGACCGGTGGAGTTCTCTTCCGTCCGCACAGCACCATTGCCGACGAACAGTTTGACAAGGAGGACATAGCGCTGTATGAGACCATCGGTAGGTGGGGCACCGAGACCAGCGGGTATCCCGTCGTGTGCTGTTACGGGGATGTGTGGTCGGGGGTGCTGGATGACTGGTGCTGGGAGCACAAGGGGATATTCGCCTTCACTCCGGAGCTCTGGGACCTGGTGGGAAGGGCCGCTCCCGAGACGAAAAAGGATCCCATGGCCCTGCGCGATCTGCCGCCCGACAAGAGGCGGGAGCTGGAGCTGAAGCTTCTCAAGTACAACGACCGGGAGCTGTTCGGCCGGGGGTTCGAGCCGTGGAGGTCGTTCGATCATCCCCAGCTGGGCACCGTCGAGATCGGCGGGTGGAGGGTCAAGGAGTGTCGCCAGAATCCACCGCCCCACCTTCTCACCGCCGAGTGCCACCGGAACATCGGCTTCGCCCTCGTTTTCGCCCTGGGCCTGCCCGAAGTGCACGTGGACGAGTTGACCGCCCGGCGGTTGGCAGGTGGAGACGACTACCTTGTCTCCGCACTGGTCAGCAACCACGGCTATCTCGATACCCGTATCAGCAAGCAGGCTGAGAAGCAGCAGGCCGTCCGGCAGGATACCGTGGAGCTGGTGCTTCCTCCGCAGGGGGTGATTATGAGCGGTGACAGGATCACCGAGGTGGGATACCTGGAGGGCTACGCGCGCTCGCACGCCCAGCGTTCGTACCGGGTCCAGAAGGTGGCGGACAACGCCCGCCG
>PWUB01000129.1 GCA_003563755.1 Clostridia bacterium | reverse complement strand
GCAGGTTCAGATACAGGAACAACCCGAAGAACAGGCCGGCCGCCAGGCCCACCGCCAGGCGGGCGCTGATCACGGTGAGAAAGACACTGAGGTATCCAAGTTCTCCGAACCACAGTGACTCCGTATAATAATAGGCGATGGTGGATGAGAACAGCAGAAGGGCGACGACTATACCGATCGCTGTCCACACCACGGTTCGTCTTCCAGAACGCAATGTAACCACTTCCCTTTAGGCTATCTGCTGTATGCACATATAATCATCTTATAGTATTCATCGTAAAGGGCGCTGTTTCCTTCCCAACCGCCGCTATTGTCCCTGTCATGCGGTGTCAAGACACCAGGCCACGGAAGAATAAAATCACGCTGTCCAACATCCTTCGCCACCAATTTCCGGCCTCGACGTCCCGGGCGGGGTGAATATCCCACCGTCCCAGGAGGATCTCGTCTCCATCACCCTCCGGTTGAGACAGCCAGTAGGCAGATGCGGTGCCGATGACGTCGCCTTCGGACAGAGGGGCGATGGCGACTTCTTCGAGACAAACCCTGATCTCTATCTGATCCTCCGTCCCATTAGGAGCAGTGATGGCGGGCCGGGAGGGTTCAACGCGCAGCTGCACCTCGCGCTCGCGTCCCTTGTAGACGGTGACGGTCGGCGGGAGCTCATCGGCCAGGTCCAGGGAGATCCGGTCGAATCCCTCGAAGGCCCAGTCCAAAAGCATCGACGCATCCGTCTCCCGCAGGCGGCTTCCCGTGGCCTCGGACATGTCCTCGCCGGCCCCAATTCCCATGACTATGGCGGCGTAGAATTCGTCGCCGTCCTGTGCCGTCGCCACCAGGTGGTAGCCGGAATCGAAGGTGCGCCCCGTCTTCAGCCCGATCACGCGGGGATCACGAGCCACCAGCCGGTTGCGGTTGTCCTGGCTGATACCGCCGTAGGTGAAGCTGGTCTGGGTGGTGATCTCCGTGGCCTGGGGATAGGTGAGGCAGAAGTGGCGGACCAGGCGAGCCACGTCACGGGGAGTGATGACCTGGCCCTGTGCAGGCAGGCCGTGCACCGATCCGAACACCGTGTCCTGCAGGCCCAACTCCCCGGCCAGGTCGTTCATCCAGCCGATGAACCGTCCCTCGCTTCCCGCGAGATGCTCCGCAATGGCGATGCAGGCATCGTTGCCCGAGGCGACTATCATCCCCTCCATCAGCGTGCCCAGGCTCACTTCATCGCCCACCTCTATGAACATCACGGATCCGCCAACAGCGGCTGCCCAGGCGTTCTCACTGACGGTGACGGTATCATCCCTGGCTGCACGGCCCTCGTCCACGGCAGCATAGGTGAGGGCCAGGGTTGCGATCTTGACCAGGGAGGCGGGCGCATAGGCCTCCCCGGGATCCTTCTCAAAGAGGATCCTCCCGGTGTTGACGTCCAGCAGTATTGCGGAGGGGGCGGTCACAAGCTCCGCCTCGAAGGTATGTCCGGGGAAGGGAGTGGATTCGACCTGGGCGGAGCCCCGGCCCCATGCGGGGGCCGCGGACAGTGCTGCAAACAGGATGATCAAGAGAATCAAGACAGTAAGCGGACGAGTACGATTTGACACGAACAAAAGCCTCCCCCCAAACACTCGGTTGTCGACGTACTCTCATGGCTATATTTCCCGCGAGGGGATCAATTATGTGAATCGCCCCGGTATGCCGGACGCACGGGATGGTCGTTTGTTCCCGCGGCGCGGCAACTGCCGCCCCGCGCGATCCCAGCTCAAAGACTGTCACGCTTGAGAAAGGCCGTCATGCAGTGAATACCGCCCCACCCCTTCTGCAGCTCGGTCACATCGAGGGTGATAACCTCCAGCCCCTCCTCCTGCATCCTCTCCCGGGTGCGGGGGCTGCCCGTGGGCATGATCACCCTGCCGGGCTCGAGGGCTACGAAATTGCTGGCCATCGTGAGCTTCGCCTCTTCGGGGGTGTCGATCTCTATCATCCGGTAGCCCCTCCGCCTCAAGGAGTCCGCCACCTCGAAGGGGGTCTGCCACGGGAAGAAGACGCATGCATCCTCATCGGCGATGTTGAACAGGCCGTCGATGTGGGCGTGTCCATAGGGAATCTGGTAATAAAGAAAGTCCTCCACCCCTATGCGTCTCAGAACCTCCTCCACCTGCCGCGCTCCCTCGCGGTTGGTCCGGTTGCCGACTCCAAGGATCACCGTCCTGCGGTCGACCCACATGAGATCGGCTCCCTCGAAGGTCCCCCTTCCGCTGATTGTGCGGATGATGGGCACGTCCAGGGCGGCAAGGGTCCTGGCCACGTACTTCTCCTCGCCGCGGCGCGCGGCGATGGCGGGGCGCCCGAGTATGGCACCCTCGGGAGTCATGGCCACCAGGTCGCGCACGAACAGGCCGTTCGGCCTGTCCGCGGCCATCTCCTGCACGTAGTGCACCCGGACACCATGGGAACGAAAGAGAGCGGCCAGCCCATCGTGCTGGCAGCGGGCCAAATCCGCGTCCATGAGCTCCAGCCAGCGGGCGTCGCCGGGGTCTGCGAGTTCGTCCACCTCGCGCCCCGGGCGACGAAGCAGGACCGAACGGAGCCTGCCGACCTCGGAATCCACCCCCCAGTCCCCCCAGTAGTGGGGAAGATCCTCCTCGAAGCTCGTCTCCTGGGCGAACCAGCGTTCGCCGACGCTCTTGATGTCGGTCATGGCGGCCCCTCTTTCGCAGGCGTCATCTAGAGGTGTCTCTTCAGTACACGGCCCAGGGCAGCTATTCCCGATTCCAGGTCCCCGGGATCGGGGTAGCTGAAGGAGACCCGGAGGTTCCGGGTGCCGCGCCCGTCCGGGAAGAACATGGTGCCCGGCAGGGGCATGGCCCCCTCATCGGCGATCTCTTCGAGCAGCTCGCCGACATCCAGGGGCTCAGGGACCGTCAGCCACAGGAAGTATCCTCCCTCCGGCCTGCTCCAGGAAGATCCCTCGGGCATGTGCTCCTCGAGGGCAGAAAAGGCGGCATCCCTCCTCATCCGGTACCCTGCCCGCACCCGGTCCAGGTGCTCCTGCACATCGAGGTTCCTCCAGTATGCCGCGATCATGGACCTCACGAAGGGGTTGGTTCCCCCGTCGGCCTTGATGCTCCCCATGTGCCCAACCAGGGGCGCCGGGCCGACGATCCATCCCAGGCGGAAACCGGGAGCCAGGATCTTTGACATCGAACCCAGGTGAACCACCCTATCGCCCTCGTCCAGGGCACTTAGCAGGGGCAGGTCCTCACCCTCGTAGCGCAGCTCCCCGTAGGCGTCGTCCTCTATCAACATGAAATCGTATTCGGCGGCCAGTTCCAACAGCCTTCGCCGGCGATCCTCGCTCATCGTCGCCCCGGCGGGATTGTGGAAATTGGGGATGGTGTAGAAGAACTTGACGCCCTCTCCCCTGCTTGTGAGGTCGGATAAGACCGACTCCAGTTCCTCGATGATGACACCGTCACCGTCCATGTCCACCGGATGCACCTGGGCGCAGTAATTGCCGAACACCCGCAGGGCGACCATGTACGTCGGGGCCTCCACTATGACGTGATCATCCACATCGAGGAACGTATCACAGACCAGGGTGATCCCCTGGGCCGATCCGTGGGTGACCATGAGTCCATCTTCCTCGATGTCCATGCCGCGCTGACGGCACCTCTCGAGAATCATGCCGTCCAGCTGCCCGGCCAGGGGTCCCCCGCCGTATCTCAGGGCCTCCGGCCCGTCCTCCTCCATGGCCTCGGCACAGGCTTGCACCAGGGCATCGAGCTCGTAAGAATCTGCATAGGGGTAACCGTAGTTGAGAGGAACTGCATCGGGATTCCTCACCCGCCGTCTGCCACCGGAACGCTCCGGCCTCCAGTTCTTCTGCACCCGGTACGACAAGAGATGGTGATAACGGTCCTTCTGCACGGCGAATCATCCCTCCATCACGAATCAGAAGTCGACCCTGAACTCTATGATCGTGGGTCTCGTGGCGGAAAAGGCCTCGCTCAGGGCCTCGGGCAGCTCAGCTGCGTCGGCCAGCCGCCGTCCTATAGCCCCGAAGGACTCCGCCATC
Organism: Clostridia bacterium; assembly: GCA_003563755.1. Next base: position 4,014 of record PWUB01000129.1, on the reverse strand, counting down.
AACATGAAATCGGGGTTACATATGTCGGTTCCCAGGGCCCTTCCGTATCGACGCTCCTGGCTGCGCTGCACGACTCCGTACGATTCGTTGTTCATGAGCAGGATCGGAAGGGGCAGTTCGTACTTAACGGCCGTGGCCAGCTCCTGCACCGTGAACAGAAGACCGCCGTCACCGCAGAGGGAAACCACGTTGCGGTCGGGCTCCCCCAGCTTGGCACCGATGGCAGCGGGCATGGACCATCCCAGGGTTCCGAATCCACGGGGGAACAGGAAGGTACCCGGCTTAAGGGCCGGATACAGGGAGGTAGCCCGGTAGCAGAGCATGGTCATATCACAGACCACGATGTCCTCGGGAAGCAGGGACTGGCGCAGCACATCCACGATGGCCCTCACCTCTCCCGCATCCGAGGAGTGATCGGCCAGGGCATCCCTGACCTCCCCGATTTCGGAGCGGAACGCGGCATCGGTGTCCCTCTCCACGGTCGCGGGACCGAGGCGTCTCAGCAGCTCCTCTGCGAACAATCGTGCATCGCTGCGGATCTCGAGAGGCGGCCTGTACAGGCGGTCCCCGCCCGGGGCATCCACGTCCACCCGGATGGTGGCCTCGGGTAGGGACACCTGGCCTCCGCCGGTGTCAACGACCCCGAGCTCGCTGCCGATCACCAGGGCCGCATCCATCGTGCCCACGAACTCCCTTATCTCATCGGAACGGAGGTTGCTCCCCAGGCTGAGGGGGTGGTCATCGCGGACGACGCCCTTACCCGCCCCGGTGCAGACCACGGCGGCACCCAGCATCTCCGCCAGCCCGGTAAGGGCCTCGGATGCAGCGGCGGCTCCACCACCGAGCCAGAGCAGGGGCCTCTCTGCTCCCAGCAGGATCTGAACAGCCTGGTCGACCTGGCTTGACGACGGCCGGAAGACCTCCGCTCGGCTGCCTCCCTCGAAGACCATGTCCGCCTCGGCTTCGAGGACATCCGTCGGAATCTCGATGTGCACGGGGCGGGGACGATGGGTCTGAAGATACCCCACGGCCCCAGAGACGGCAGCGGGAACGTCCGCCGGATCCGTCACGCGCTGATTCCACGCCGTACAGCCCGATGTGAGCGCCAGCTGGTCCTTCAACTGGTGCAGTGCCCCGACATCACGGTCCATGTGCTCGGTCTGGTTCTGGCTGGATATCATCAGCACGGGAGAGGAATCGGAGAAGGCCTCTCCCAGCGCGGTGACGGCGTTGGTGACTCCCGGTCCGGTTATTACCAGGCAGACGCCCACCCTGCCCGTGGCCCGGGCGTAGCCGTCGGCCATGAACCCGGCACCGCCCTCGTGACGGGTGACTATGTGCCTGATGCTGTCTGGGTGATCGAAGAAACCGTCGTAGATTTCCAGGGTGTGAACGCCGGGAATGCCGAACACCGTGTCGACTCCCGAACGTACGAGTGCCTCCACTACTGCCCTTCCTCCGGTCATCCGCATGATCTGATTGAACCTCCTTGTGCGACTTGTATAGCTTCATACCGGACCGGCCGCCCTCGCCCGCGACCTCAGACTGGGACGTCGCCCACCGCCGCCGCCGCCGCCCTGAGGTTGCTCACCGGCGTACTCACCTTGATTGGACCGCCGGGAGCCACGATCAGGCCCCGTCCCTCGACCTGGCTGATCGCATCCTCAACCTGCAGGCTGACGGCGGCTGCCGTCTCCCGGTGAATGGTGTCCGCTTCATTGATGCCGCCCATCAGGACAGCCTCGCTCTTGATCCGGGCGTCCCGCAGGCTGGGTTTGACCCAGCGATCGTGCCAGTGGAGTACGTCCACCGGATGATCCAGAGCCTCGTCAAAGAGAATGTCGTTGCCGTGCATGTGAAGCATCAGCAGTTTCTCTTCGGCGTAGAAGGGCTTCAGAAGGGCCAGATCGATATCCATGAGTTCCCTCGCCTGCTGAGGATCACTGGCAATATCAGTACCAGCAAAATAGGAAATTAAATACAGTCCATCGGCGATCTGAAGTGCGCACCGACAGAACTCACCCAGTGAGACGCTGATGCTTTCAACCGCCTCCGCCAGGCCGCTGTCCAACCCTAAACCCATCCCCAGGTCGTCCGCGAGGGCATCGCCCCGCAGGAAGTACGCTGTCGTCAGAGGTCCGTACACGGTCATAATCAGGGGAGCATCATCGGGCAGGTTCCTCGCGGTCAGCCGGATAGCATCCAGGGTCTCTCCCAGGGCACCATCCACCGCACCCGCGATGGAAAGATCCGGCCAGCGACCGGATCGCGCGAAGGGTCTGAAGGCATCCACGGGCCGTCCGTATTCGTCCATCTGAGCACCCGGTCTGTAACCCCACGGCCTGGCTGTGTAGGCGTGAGGCGGAGTGAACACCACCAGGTCGAACCCGAAGCGCATCTGAAACGCCACGTGAACCCGGGCCAGTGACTCCGCCGAGTCCTCGAAATCCGGAAAGTGCCTCCACACGGTTATCGGAAGCCTATCCGGGCGCTCGTGGCGGAGCACCGCCCTCAGTCTGTCCCAGTGGGGACCTGTACCACCCCAGCCAGCAACGTCAAATCGTAAGTGCATTGATCAGACCTCCCTCCTCTGCACACACGAGCCTGGACCCGGGTGCACTCATAAGATACAATCATTCGACAGTTCTCACACCCCTCCTGCCGCCCTTCGGGAACTCGCCGTGAATTCCCCGTCCCACAACTCTTACTCGCAGCGGGCGAAGATGAACACCCGCCGGATTCGGATTGCACAACGGACTGAGGCTTTCTGATCGGCAGAACCCCTCTTTCGCGCCGGCATCCCTGCCGCCGCCCGAACGGCGGCCCCACCCTCACAGGTGATCAAACCCCGGATACGTTAATCCCAGGGCCGCATGCAGAGTAGAGGTACGTTGTCCACCGTTTCCTGAGAGTCCCTTCTTTACGTGCGCTGGGAATCCTTCCACCTCCTCAGTTGTCGGCAAAAACTGCCTGCATCCACATCACTGAGAAGCGCCACCAGCCCGCCGGGAGACCTCGAGACTCCGCTCCAGCGCCTCCATCAGATCAGCCACCTCGTCCTCGCGCTCCGGGGGTGAGATGTGAACCTCGCGCCCCTCTATCTTCTCGTCGATGAAGGCCAGGACATCCTCCCGGTAAGTGTTCGGGTACTCCTCGGGCAGAAAGTCCTCCGAGAGGTTGTGGATGAGCTGGACAGCCATCTGCCTCTCCCGGGGATGCACGTCGATCTTTCCCGGCTCGTATCCAGCATCCTCGACCCCGGACATGACCTCGTCATGGTAGTACATGGTCTCCAGAAGCAGCATCGTAGCCCGCACCCGGAGCGCCACCAGCCTGGGCTTGGCCCGCAGGCTGAACCTTCCCACCCCGACCCTGTCCGCCTCATCCATGGCCTGGGTCAGCAGGGCGTAGGGTTTGAAGCCCTGCCGTTCAGGCACCACGTGGTACGTGCGGTCGTAGTGAACCGGATCAATCTCTGCAAGATGCACGAAGCTGACGAGCTCGATCTGATGATTCTGTTCCCCGGCGATGAGGCCGAGCTCCTCGTCCTCCACCATGACGTAACGGTCCTTCTCGTACTCGTAACCGCGGACCGTCTCCTCGTTAGATACGGTTTCATCGCACCGCGGACAGTACTTCCGGTACCGGATTCTGCTCCCGCACTCACGGTGCAGCATGTTGAACTTCACGTCCTCACGCCTGGTGGCCGGGTACAGCCGCACCGGTATGCTAACCAGGCCGAAACTCACCGTACCTCTCCAGACACTCCGCACCACAGATCATCACCTCCCCCCGAAGCGTTCCCGCAGCTTCTGCAAAAGATCCCCGATCCTCCCCCGCTCATCGAACATCCCGCTCCACGCATCACCCCTGTCCAGGAACCTGCCCGCCGCCCGGGACATGGAAAAGGAGGGTACCGGCTCCCACCTGATTCCTCCGAAGAGCTCGCCCCAGGTCAGGGGCATCGAGACGACGGCCCCGGGTCCACCGCGCACACAGTAGGGGGCCACCACG
>PWUB01000266.1 GCA_003563755.1 Clostridia bacterium | reverse complement strand
CTTTGGCAGGGAGAGAAGGAGCTCACAGTCAGCTGAGTATCCACGGTCAATGGCGAGGGTTCGACCCCGAGCCCTCGATGCTTGACGTCGAACACAATACCAGTGGAGGGATATGAATGGAACTCAAGGGCAGCGAGACAGAGAAGAACCTGTGGGAGGCATTCGCTGGCGAGTCGCAGGCGCGCAACAAGTACATGTTCTTCGCGCAGGAAGCGAGGAAGGAAGGGTACCAGCAGATCGCCGGAATATTTGAAACCACTGCCGACGATGAGCGGGCTCATGCCAAGAGGGCGTATCGCTTCCTGGAGGAGATGGGAGATACCGCGACCAACCTGGAGCTGGCAGCCGACGGCGAAAACTATGAGTGGACGAGCATGTATGCCGAGTTTGAAAAGGTTGCGCGCGAAGAAGGCTTCGACGAGATCGCCGATTTCTTCCACGAAGTGGCTGAGGTCGAGGAGGAGCACGAGAAGCGTTTCAGGGCCCTGTTGAAGCGGGTGCAGGAAGGAACGGTCTTTTCGCGCGAGGAACCGGTCAAGTGGCACTGCCGTAACTGCGGCTACATACACACCGGTAGGGAGGCGCCGGAAGTCTGTCCCGCCTGCGTGCATCCTCAATCCTTCTATGAGGTGTACTGCGAAAACTACTGAACCCGTTTCCCGGTCCCCTCTCACCCCTTCGGGAGAGAGGGGACCCCCGCCCGCTTCTGATCCGTCGGCGACCATAATATGATAGAATCACGTCAGGCAGCGCACCTTTTATCCCGGGGGGGCAATGGATATGCAGCCTTTTGGTTTCGAGGCAATCCTCAGGTTGATGCTCGCCATGGTCGTCGGGGGTCTGGTGGGTCTGGAGCGTGAGATTCACGACAGGCCGGCCGGGCTCCGCACCCACATCCTCGTCTGTCTCGGTGCGGCTCTGATAATGATTATCTCCGTGAGGGTGTCGCTCAGCATGGTGGGAATCACCGACAGCGACCCGGCCCGCATCGCTGCGCAGGTGGTCAGTGGCATCGGGTTCCTCGGGGCGGGAACCATTCTGCGGGAAGGAGCGACGGTCCGCGGTCTCACGACGGCCGCCAGCCTCTGGATGTCCGCTGCCCTCGGCCTGGGAGCCGGTGCAGGGCTGTATGTGGAAACGGGCCTGGCCACCGCTTTGACCCTGGTCTCCCTTTCGGTGCTCTCGCGGCTGGACATATACACCGCCCTGAAGCGCAGTGTTCGCCATATCAGGGTGGTTGCTGCCGATCGCCCCGGGCTCCTGGGTGAGGTGGGGAAGATCCTCGGGGGCCAGGATGCCAACATAGTTAACGTGCGGCTCACACCCAAGGATGCAGCCCGCGTGGAGATCGTGGTCTACGCCGAGTTCTCCGCTACCACGCAACGCCTGGTGCTGCTTGAAGAGCTGGAGCGCATAGGTGGTGTCACCCAGGTCGAAATAATAGGAAGGGATGTGCGAGCAGGCCCCTGACAACCCCTTCCTCAATCCTCACCCTGTAGCTCCTCGAGGGTAGCTACTGCGCGGCGCATGTGGGGAATCACGATCGATCCCCCCACTATCAGGGCGATAGCGAATACCTCGAACAGCTCCTGGTAGCTCACGCCTTCCTCCCAGCACCTGATGAGATGATAGGTCACGCAGTCGTCACACCGAAGAACCAGGGATGCGACCAGGCCCAGCATCTCCTTGGTTTGAACTGGCAGCTCTTGATCTCGATAGGCCTCGGAGTCCAGAGCGAAGAACCGCTTGATCGTCCGGTTATCCGCTGCTAGAATCGTCTCGTTGATCTGCTCCCGGAACCTCTCGAACTCCTGCACCCGTGACATTCGTACACACTCCCTCCCTGTGGGGGCTTGGGTTACCCTTCACCATACCCGACAATCGTTGTACAGGGCCAGATGGACCTTGTGAGAGCCCTTCAGTCCTCCCCCCGAGTGCATTATACTTCTAATGGAAGGGGGGCTGGATGGTGATTATTCATGTGAGAGTTCATGGTCACATAGCCTCACTCCTGCCGGAAGGGAAGACGGAGTACGAATTCGAGCTGGACGAGCCGATGTCGGTGTCAGCCTTTCTGCAGGAGCACCTGAGCATCAATCCCCTGGTGTTCGCATCCATCGTGGTCAACGGCAAGGCAATAACCAGGGATTTTGTCCTCGACGACGACTGCGAAATACTGCTGGTGTCTCCCATCGCCGGTGGGTGACGGTGCCCGGAAGTGGCCGGTGGCCCCGGGTATGATACAATGAAAACCGTGCCAGGGGTGAACGCTAACGCACACCCACTGAGAGGAGATGAGGTCCCTTGGACGGCGATACGGGAATATTGATGGCCATCTGGCCCTGGCTTCTCATCCTGGGCCTTATGTATTTGCTATTCATCAGGCCCCAGCAGAAGCGGGATCGAGAGCGCCGGGAGATGCTGGAGGCCCTGAGAGTTGGAGATCGCGTGGTGACAATCGGCGGGATCTACGGCATCATCACCGCCCTGAGGGAGAGAAATCTCGAGCTGGAGGTAACAGAGAACATGACTCTCACCATGAGCCGTGAGGCGGTCGCGGGTCCCCAGCCGGAGCTCGAGGAAGATACCTAAACGGATCAACACTAGAGTCTTTACCTTCCCTCTGAGTGTGTCTATAATAGGCATGGATACGATCCATGAGTCCAAATAGGTTGCACCATAGGGAATATGGCTCGAACTAGTGAGCCATTCAGGGCTCTATGGACCGTGTCTGGACGCTGGTCGATGATTGGCACCCTCGACCCAGGTCCATTCTTCTGACCGGGGAGTCCTTGCTGATGGCCTTTAAGCTAGACAGGGACAACGGAGTTCCGCTGTACGTCCAGCTGAGGGAGCAGATATCTGAATTGATCGAGTCCCGGCTGTGGCGGGAGGGCTTCAAACTGCCCACAGAAAGACGCCTCGCCGAGGTCCTGGGCGTCAGCCGCAACACCGTGAGCCTGGCGTACAATGATCTCGTAGACCGCGGCCTGATCGAATCCCATCAGGGTCGCGGTACTTTTGTGCGCGGAGATCACAGTCCCGTCGAGGATTCTCAGGGGGATAAGCAGCTGGATCTGTTGGTGGAATCTATCCTGGACCAGGTGGTGAACATGGGATACGACCTCAGCACCATCGAGGGCGCCTTTAACCGGAGCATTGAGGCCCGGCGATCCATTCTGGCCAGGGTCAGAATCGCCTTCGTGGAGTGTAACCGGGAGCAGCTGGACTACTTCAGCAATTCCCTGCGCCTCGGTGCGGGCATACATGTGATGCCCGTGCTTCTTTCCGAGCTTCTGCAGGGCCAAGAAGACGTCATGGAGTGTGTTGCATCGGCAGATCTGGTGGTCACCACCTTCTTTCATCTCGCCGAGGTGCGCAATGCCCTCGGGCCGGACGATGAAGTGCTGGGCATAGCTCTGGATCCGGAGATGGAGACGATGGTCCGGATCGCTCAGCTTCCCCGAGGCAGTAAGGTGGGCCTGATATGCCTGTCGGAAAACTTCGCTCACAGGGTGATGAAGTCCATGTGGCAGTCAGGCCTCGACTACTACGATGTGCGGATCGAGATATCGCCCGACACTGAAGCGGTCCAATACGCGGTGGAGCAGGTCGATGCCCTGATCGTCTCACCGGGGAGAAGGCGTGAGGTGACGCGTATTGCAGGGCCGGACAAGGCCATCATAGAGTTCATCTACAAGCCGGATGCAGGATCCATCAACGCCCTACAGAGCAGGCTCCTGGACAGAACCCGGAAGGAGTGAAGAATTTGCCGTCGGAGACGAAATCAACGGAGCGAGAGATCCCGATCATTGAGATCAACGAGGATTGGTGTAAGGCCTGTGGCATATGCATCGAGTTCTGTCCCCGTGATGTGTTCACCGAGCGTGAAGACGGAAAGCCCCTGGTATCCGATGGAGAGGCATGCATCTGGTGCGGACAGTGCGAGATCCGCTGTCCCGATTTCGCCATTGTTCTGAGAAGTGAGGAGGATGAATGAGGTGCGGATGAAGCTCATGCAGGGCAACGAGGCGGCGGCGGAGGGAGCGCTGGCTGCGGGATGCCGCTTTTTCGCCGGATATCCGATCACCCCGTCCAGTGAGATCGCCGAGCACCTGGCCCGCAGGCTCCCCGAGGTCGGGGGTAAATTCATCCAGATGGAGGACGAAATCGCGAGCATGGCTGCGATCATCGGCGCGTCCCTGACCGGCACCAAGTCGATGACTGCCACCTCCGGTCCCGGATTCTCGTTGAAGCAGGAGAACCTCGGTTTTGCCTGTCTCACCGAGGTACCGGTCGTGGTCGTGAATGTCCAGCGCATGGGGCCCAGTACAGGCCTTCCGACGTCACCTGCACAGGGCGATGTCATGCAGGCCAGGTGGGGAACCCACGGCGATCACCCGATCGTCGTACTGTGCCCGGCCTCCGTTGACGAGACATTCCGGGCTTCGGTGCGCTCCTTCGAAATCGCGGAGAAGCTGCGGGTTCCCGTCATACTGCTCCTCGACGAGGTGATCGGGCATCTGAGGGAGGGAGTTGCCATGCCTGCCCCCGGCAGCGTGGAGCAGGTACAGAGGAAAGGACCCTCGGTTGGGCCCGGGGAATACCTTCCCTACCGCGACGACGGCACCGGGATACCCGAGATGGCAGATTTCGGCACAGGCTACAGGTATCACGTCACCGGACTCTTCCACGACGAGACCGGCTTCCCCAACATGAGCGCAGAAAACGCTGACCAGCTGATGCGTCGCCTGATGTCCAAGATGCAACGTTACCCCCAGGAATACCAATGGACGGAGCACACCGACACTGATGATGCGGAGGTGCTCATCGTGTCGTATGGATCACCGGCCCGGGCAGCACGAAGCGCCATTCACCAGGCCCGCCGGGAGGGAATCAGGGTCGGACAGATGCGACTGATCACCCTGTGGCCCTTCCCCGAGGAAGAGCTCCGAGAATTCCGTGGCCAGGTTAAGACGGTGCTGGTTCCGGAGATGAACCTCGGACAGATCAAGCTGGTGGTGCAACGGATCATGGGGGATGAAGCTTCCGTGATAGGTATCAACCGTACCGACGCCGAGCTGTTCAGTCCTGCGGAGATACTCGATAAGATCCGGGAGGTGTGCTGACGTGGCGACCATACAGGAGAAGTTTTTCCGTAAATGGACCCTGCCGCACATCTGGTGTCCCGGATGCGGTCACGGAGCTATAACGGGAGCGGTTGTCCGCGCCATCGATCAGGTGGGCTGGGATCAGGACAGGACCGTCATCGTTTCTGGTATTGGCTGCTCCGGCCGCGCCCCCGGATACCTGGACTTCAACACCCTGCACACCACCCACGGGCGGGCCATGGCCTTTGCCACCGGCGTCAAGATGGCCGAGCCCGATCTCAACCTGGTCGTGATCACCGGAGACGGTGACGCCGCGGCCATAGGTGGTAACCACCTCATTCACACCGCCAGGCGGAACATTGACATCACCACTATCTGCTACAACAACAGCATTTACGGGATGACCGGCGGTCAGTATTCGCCGCTGACACCTCGCGCGAGCCTGGCAACGACCGCACCTTACGGAAACATAGATCCCTCCTTTGACTTGTGCAAGCTCGTGGTCGGTGCCGGTGCGAGCTACGTTGCACGCAGCACTGCTTACCACATCACGGCGCTCACACGCTACATTGCCAGGGGTATGGAGAAGAAGGGGTTTGCTTTCATAGAGGCGATATCACCGTGTCCGATCTACTTCGGCCGCCGCAACCGGATGGGCTCCGGCGTAGATATGCTGAAGTGGCAGAGAGACAACTCTGTTCCGATTCAGCGCGCCGAGAAGATGGATCCCGGGGAGATAGCAGAAAAGATCGTCATAGGAGAAATGGTCGACATCGATGCTCCCGAATACACGGCAGCCTACGATGAGATCATCGAGCGGGCACAGAAGCGAGGGGGATCATGATGAAGAAGGAGATTCTCCTGGCCGGCAAGGGAGGACAAGGGCAGGTTCTGGCGGGCATCATCCTCGCCGAGGCGGCTGTTTCGTATGACGGTCTTTATGCCACGCAGACTCAATCCTACGGTCCTGAATCCCGAGGCGGGGCCAGCCGGGCCGAGGTGATAATAGCAGATGCACCCATAGATTACCCTAAGGTCACTGATGCAGATCTTATCCTGTGCATGAGCCAGGAGGCGTACGACAGGTACGCACCTGGACTGGGTGAGGGTGGAATCATCCTCGTCGACGACACGCTGGTGAGTCAATACGATGGTGACTCCCCGGCGGTTAAGCCTGTCCCCATAACGGAACTGGCCGAAAAGGAGATCGGCAGGGTTATCGTCGCCAATATGGTTGCTCTGGGAGTGCTGGTGGCCCTGACATCCGTGGTCTCCATGGAGGCCGCCAGGCAGGCGATAGAGAACAGCGTACCTCCGGGTACCGAGGAACTGAACCTGAAGGCCTTCGACCTGGGCGTAGCCACGGCTGAGAAGCTGGGGTGACGCCCGTCCTGACATGTCGGCTGAGGCACAGCGGCTGTGCCGGGGACGCTACATAAAAGGAGTCCAGAACCCCGAGGGAGGGTGACGAATGACCGAAGAACTCAACCCCCGTGAGATTGTCGTAGGTCAGATCAAGGATGCATGTGACCAGCTCGTGCTGGATCCGGCAGTATTCGAGATCCTCAAGGAATGCCAGCAGTTCTACGAGGTTTCGATACCGGTCACCATGGATGACGGTTCCCTCAAGTGTTTCATCGGATACCGGGGCCAGCATAACAACGCTCTCGGTCACTACAAGGGCGGCCTTCGCTTCCATCCCGACGTCTATGCCGACGAGGTGAAGGCGCTCTCCACGTGGATGACCATCAAGGCTGCGGTGGTCGGCGTTCCGTACGGCGGTGCAAAGGGCGGAATCAAGGTTGATCCCCGTACTCTGTCGAATACGGAGCTTGAGCGCCTCAGCCGCGGGTTCATCCAGAAGACCTTCAATGTCATCGGACCCGACGTCGACATTCCCGCTCCCGATGTCTATACCAATCCCCAAATCATGGCATGGATGGCCGATGAGTACAGCAAGATCGCCGGACGGCCTGCCCTGGGCGTTGTCACCGGCAAACCTCTGAACTTCGGAGGAGCCAAGGGCCGTAACGAGGCCACCGCTCGCGGCACCGTGTACACCATCGAGGAGGCTGCCCGCCGCCTGGGCATCGACCTCGTGGGAGCGAGCGTTGTCATCCAGGGTTACGGAAACGCCGGCAGTTTCGCCGCCATGCTGATGGAGGAACTGGGCGCCAAGATCATCGCTGTCAGTGACTCACGCGGGGGTATTCTCAACCGTGACGGCCTGTCGGCCCAGGATGTCGCCGAGTTCAAGGCTGCCACCGGCACTGTAGTCGGGTACGAGGGCGCAGAGACCATAACCAACGAAGTGCTGTTGCAGCTCGAGTGCGATGTGTTGATTCCGGCCGCCCTCGAGAACGTGATCACCTCTGACAATGCCGCGGGGATCAGGGCGAAGATCGTCGGCGAGGCAGCCAACGGACCGACCACCCCCGAAGCCGACCGCATCATGTGGGAAAACGGCGTCTTCGTTATTCCCGACATTCTCGCCAACGCTGGCGGGGTCACGGTCTCCTATTTCGAGTGGGTCCAGAACAACTACGGATATTACTGGGAAGAAGATGAGACCAACGAGCGACTGCGCATCAAGATGATCGATGCCTTCGGTGCCATCTTTGATATGCATGAGCAGCAGAACGTCAAGATGAGGGACGCCGCCTATCTGGCTGCGGTCAAGCGCATAGCGGATGCGATGGAGGTTCGCGGGTGGCTGACCAAGAGCTAGTGAAGAGCAGCCTGTGACGATTTCGGGGGCCGATCAGAGGTTTCGGCCCCCGCTCTGGCCTCTGGGCTGACTCTCTACAGCTCAGGAGGATGGACCTCGGTGCTGGTCTGAAGCTCTGTTTTTCACTCGCATACGGCCATACTGTTCGTGCAAAAACCACTCACCGGCAGCAATGGCCGACGCAACGAACACGGAGTCCCGCACCCCTATAGCTGCTGCAATCCATAAGCGACCCGAGCTCCAGATGACCGTCCAGATGATGAGGAGGTCTGCAACCGTGGCGACGGCGTTTCCCCAGGTGGGATATACGCGGATTTCCACCAGGGGATAGCTGACGACGGTCGCTG
>PWUB01000111.1 GCA_003563755.1 Clostridia bacterium | reverse complement strand
CGGGCCCTGGGATCGGAGGCTGAGGCGCCGGGGCAGCGACTGGACCGGGCCACATACCGAGCGCTAGAGCGGCTTGTCTCGGCGGCACTGGCCCACCAGGTGGATTTCGTGGTCCTGGCCGGCGATATCTATGACAGAAAGTCGCGCTCCGTCTGGGCTGCTGACTTCCTGCAAGAACAGCTTCTCCGGCTGTCGGAGGAGGGGATACCTGTCTTCATCATCTACGGAAACCACGATCCGCTCACCGAGGAGCTGGTCGGCTTACCCGATGGGGTAACCGTCTTCGGGGCTGATGAGGTGGAGGAAAAAATGGTCTACGCTGACGAGGTTCCGGTGGCCCGGGTCATGGGCCAGTCGTACCGGAATACCTCTGAGTCGAGGAAGATGTACGCGGGGTTCACCGCGCCGGACGAGGACGTTCTGAATGTTGGGGTTCTGCACACCGCCCTGGATCCGCAGGCCCGGCGATATGTTCCGTGTTCTCTGGACGATCTGACCGGCAAGGAAGGTATCCACTACTGGGCGTTAGGTCACGTGCACAGCCTGGGCATCCGGCACGCTGAAATGCCCTACGTCGCTTACCCGGGAGTGCCGCAGGGCCGGCATGTGCGCGAGCCCGGTGTGGGCGGCTGCCTGCTGGTGGAAGCGCGCCCTGGCGCCGTTCAGCGGGTCCGTTTCCTGCCCACCTCCGACGTGATCTGGGTCACCGAGCGGGTGCAGCTGGAGGACCTTTCTCCTTCGCCCGGGAACCTGAGCGAGCTGCGGGAGGTGTTGCGGGACCGGGCGGCCGATATCCTCAACGCCGGGACGGGGGAGCTGACCAGTGCTCTTCCCGTTCAGACGGCTGGCGACGTACCGACTCCCAGCTTCGTGGTCAGGTGGGTGATAACGGGAAGGGGCGAGCTGCACACGGTCCTGGGTGAAGAGGGCGTGGACGAGAGCCGAGAGGTTTTGACCCGCTCTCTCCGCGAGGATTTCGGACACGGGGAGAGCTTCCTCTGGACGGAGTCGGTCCAGCTGGAGACGGCGGCGCCGATTCCGGACCTGCAGACCCTGGTGGAGAGCGACCCCGTGGTGGCTGAGCTGGTAAAGATCGTGGATCTCGCAGAAGAAGACGAGCATTTCCGACAAGAGCTCATAAAGGCCGCGGGAGAGGTTTGGGATCCCCGCTCCGATCCCGAAGAGGAGAATCCGGAGTCGTTCGCCCTGACTGAGGACAGACTCGAGCAGTTGATTGTGGCGGCCTTCGACCTCATCCTGGACAGGATCGTGGAGGAGAGGGCAGATCATGTGGTTTGACCAGCTGTACCTGGAAGACTTCGGCTGCTATCGCCGGCAGAGGATGGAGGGTCTGCATCGCGGCCTGGTGGTGATAGGAGGTCCGCAGAGAGCGGGCAAGACCACGTTCATGCGGATTCTGAGACACCTGGGCTTCGGCCTGCCGCGGGACGGCAGGCTCCCCCCGGCGGCGGACAGGTACGCGGTGGAGGCCAGGGCTGTGCACGAAAAGTACCGGTATCTGCTCTCCGTATCCGGTTATAGTGAGCCCCGGGTGACGCCCCAGGACGGTGCGCCGGAAATCGCCATAGATCAGATTTACGGAGGGGTGCCCCGCTTCTCCTACCGGCAGATCTTCACCATCAGCCTCGACGAGCTGAAGCGGTTGCCAGCCCGGGTGGGCAAATCCGACGCTCATCGGCTTCAGGCGGTGCTCCTGGGAGCGGGCTGGGCGGATGTGATCCGGATCCCCCGGCTGATCAAGGAGCTCGAACGCGAGGCGGACAAGATCGGAGGCAAGCACGGGCGGGCGGTCTATCAGCTCAAGGCTCCCCTCGAGCAAGTCCGGGAGGGGGTCAACCAGAGAGACGAGGCCCTGGCCCAGGTGGATGAGTTCCGCGCCCTGCAGAAGAAGATCTGCACCCTGAAGGGGAACGTGGAAGATAGGCAGCAGGAACTGGACAGGCTCCGCCACAAAGTGACGAGACTGCGCTTGGTGGAGGAGTACTGGGAGGACAAAGAGGAATACCTGCAGCTGGAGCGGGAGCTGAGTCGCGAAGAGGCGGCAAAGATCCTGCGGACCTACCCCGACGACGGTCACGACAGGGCTACCGAGCTGAAAGATGATCTGGGGAGACGGCGGTCGGAGCTGACAGAGGCGCACCGGTCGCTGCGGGAGCGCCTGGGGACCGAAGAGGTAGCTTCCCGCACCAGGATGTTGGTGGAAAACACCGAGGTTTTGCGGAAGTACGAACAGGATCTCAGTGGCTGGCGCGAGAGGGTACGCGTCTACCGAAAGGAGCACGCCGATCTCGAAGGAGAGCGCCTCAGGCTGGGGGAGAGTGCGGGCCGGGTATGGCAAGAGTGGCAGGGAGAACCGGACCGAATGGCAGGAGTACGGGTTGACATCGTGTCCCGCGGGCGGTTGAAGGAGACAGTGGACCGCCTGAGGGAGCTGCGGGACCGGGAGAACACCCTTGCCGGTGAGATGGAAAGCCTGCGGCGCCAACTTGCGGACGCGGAGCGGGCGCTGGACAGGCAGGACAGGCCAGGCCTGGGGGGCAGGTGGCTGCAGGGGCTGGCGGTCGTGGGGGCCTCGGCCCTGCTGGGCTATCTGGTGGGCCGCTGGCTAGATCTCTGGGTGGGCCTGGGCGTCGGCGTGGTGGCGGCTGTACTGCTCCTGGCCCCGATGGTGTTCCAATTTGTGCGAGAGCAGGGCAGGCGAGCAGGGGCGGAAGACACGGTCGGGACCCTGCAGGGGCATCTGGATGACCGGGAAGAAACGGCCCGGGACGTCGAGTCGGAGATGCAGGAGGTGCAGTGCCGTCTGCATCAGCTACGGGAGGAGCTGGGGGTGCCCGCACAGGTGAGTGCCGGTGACATCCTGGAGTTTTATGACCGGGTCCGCCGACTGAAGGAGCAGGTCAGCGACCTGCACGTCCGCGAAGAGGCTCACGCGCGGCAGGAAGAAGAGATCTCTGCCCTTCTGGGGGATCCGGCGCGGTTGATGGAGCAGCTCCGTCAGTTCCGGCGGGACCGGACAAGTTTCGTCGACTGGGCGGACGATCTGTTCTCCACCGTGACTACCTCTCTGGTGGAGCTTGACCTGGCCATTCGATACCAGCGGGCCGAGAAGGAACTGGACGATGTCCGGGAGAGAGTCCTGGGTCTGCTCCAAGAAGTAGATCCCGAAGCCGGAGCTGACGACACGGGTGCAAGGGAGCTTCTGGTGAGGTTGGAGAGGTTCTGCCGATGCGGCGAGCGTTATCTCGAATTGAAAGACATGCGGGCGACGTGGCAGCAGGTTAGACAGAAGCTTCTCACCGTGCTCAATACTGAGTCCCACCGGAAGGTACTGGACCTCGATGATGAGACCTCCGGGACGGATAACAGGGTCCTGGAGGCGTTCCTTCGGCTTGCCGAAGAGCATGTGTCAGGGGCTGATGCAGCCGCCGAGCGCGTTCGCCTGGAGGATGAGGTGGCGTCCCTGGAGGATGAACTGGACGAACTCAGGGAAGACCGGGTGCGGGTGCGACAGAGAATGGAGGAGATCAGCACCGATGAAAACCTTCGCCGGGCCCAGGCAGCGATCGAGCAGGGCCGGGCCAACCTGCGGCCCCTTACCGTCAGGTACGCCAGCCTGAGAATCGCGGAGCGACTCTTGCACCGGCTGCAGCGCCGATTTGTCGAGCGTGCCCACGGTTCCCTCCTGGAGCAGGCGAGCCGGATATTCAGGAACATCACCGGTGACGCGTACGAAAGCATCCAGACCCTCGAGGACCCGTCGGAGCCAGACTTCCGGGTCGTGGGTGGAGAGATTCCCGTTGAGCTGACGACATCCGCGCTGAGCGGTGCCACCGAGGAGCAATTGTTCTTCGCCGTGCGACTGGCCCGGATCAGGGAGATCGAGCACCCTCTTCCGGTGATACTGGATGATTCGGCTGCCAACTTCGATCCGAGACACCGGATGCGGACTCTGGCCGTCATCGACGAAATAGCCCGGAGTCACCAGGTGTTCCTGCTGACCTGTCACCCGGAGATGGTGGAGATGGCGGCACGGACCGTCGACGGGGCGCAGTACTGGTGTCTGGAAGATGGCCGCTTTTCGGGCCCCTTCGAGGTTCACCGGCCGCTTCTGGATCTTTTGGAATGTGAAGACTGACCACCCTGTTGAGCGGAAGATGAGTTGACCCGAACTCTCGGAGAACTGACGATGAAGAGGGGCTGGCTCAGTGGTGACGGTATGCAGACCGCACACTACGCGTTTGAGTCCGAGAGGATGCTCCTGGGGCGAATATCAGATCCGGAAAGCACCGCGTGAGTGAACATGTTGAGCAGAAGGTCCTGGGGGAGCTGGGGCAAGGTCCCCAATCTGCTCTCTCAGTTCTTGCCGGTCAGATGGTCGAAGGGCTCCCCTGAAGAACGATCGCCACATAGACCACGGCCCTCGTATGGTAGACAATATGAGGGGGCTATCAGCGTTTTTTCCTCCAATACATCACAACTATCGAGGGGTGAAACCTGTGTCGGAACTCAGGAGTTATTACGAAAAGCATTATTGGAGCCCCTTTACCCAGATGGGCGATCTGGCAGAAAAGCAGCCGTTGATGGTAGTGTCCGGCGATGGAGCTACGGTGAGAACTGATACAGGCGAGACATACATCGATGTACACGGTGGACTCTGGCTAGCCAATGTTGGATACGGGCGGAAGGAGATCGCTGACGCGGTGTATGAACAGATGAACCGTCTCAGCTGGTTCCCCTCCTTCGACGGCATGGCCAATGATGCCGCGGTTAGGCTGGCTCACCGCCTGGTTCAGATGACACAGACGGAGAACATGAACCGAGTGTTTTTCGCCTCCGGGGGCTCAGAGGCAAACGAGACGGCCTTGAAGATTGCCAGGCAGTACTGGCGGCTCAAGGTAAAGAAGAACAAGTACAAGATCATATCGCGGAATCGAGCCTACCACGGAGTCACAATGGGAGCCCTGAGTGCCACGGGCATCGCCGGAAACAGGAAACACTTCGAGCCCCTGGTACCGGGGTTTCGGCACATCGAGGCTCCCTACTGCTACCGATGCCCCTACGAGCTGAGCCGGGATTCCTGCGAGCTTAACTGCGCAAAGGACCTGGAACGGACGCTGGAGTTTGAGGATCCGGAGACGGTTGCTGCTTTCATAGGTGAACCGGTCATGGGTGCCGGCGGCATGCTCGTTCCCCCGGATGGATACTGGCAGCAGATTCAGCGGATCTGCCGTGAACACGAAGTGCTCCTCATCGTGGACGAGGTGGTGACCGGTTTCGGTCGCACCGGCGAGATGTTCGGAACCCGTCACTGGGACATCACTCCCGACATGATGGTCTTTGCCAAGGCATTGACGTCAGGTTACCAGCCGCTGGGCGCCACCATGGTCAGCGAGGAGATATTCTCCGCTTACCTGGGTAAGCACGGAGAGGGCCGCACATTCCTACACGGAAATACCTATGCAGGGCACCCAGCAGCCTGTGCTGCTGCCGGGGCAAACCTCGACATCATACAACGGGAAAGCCTGGTCCGACAGGCCCGGGAGAAAGGACGCTACCTGCTTGACAGGCTGGAGAAACTGAGGGTAATTCCCGTGGTGGGTGACGTATCTGCACTGGGTCTTATGGGCCGCGTTGAGCTGGTCAAAGACACAGCCACAAAGACTCCCTTCTCGGCCACGGAGGGCATGGGGGATAGGGTTTCCGAGGAGCTGCTCAACCATAACATCATCCTCCGGCCTCTCGGTGATACCCTCACGTTCTCCCCGCCGCTCGTCATTGAGTACGAACAGATTGATATGATCGTCAAGGCTCTGACCGAGGTCTTATCTAATCTGTGAGATGCCTGGCTTCGGAGAGGCGGGCAAGGCGTACCGGATCAGGAAGGTGTGAGAAACGTTCAGTAGTGATAAGGTGCCTGGGTCTGCCCGACACCGCTGGTGCTTCGTGCGATCAGGCGGAGCGAAGCAGCAGCAGAGACAGCACCCTTCTGCAGCGATCCAGAGGTGAGATAAGGACAACGACGGCTGATCAGGACTCTCGTGGTGGTCTTAGGGTGAGCTGAACTTCCGCCTGCTGGGAACGACTGAGATCAGCGTCGGTCTGCCGTGGGGGCGGTTCAGCTCACGATCCATGATAGGGATTTGACCCACATGAGTTCAGGTGTCCGGATTGCTGGGCACCTGTTCGTCCATGTTCACCCTTGCTACCCGGTGCGGACGGTCCTGGCTTTCCTGGCCTCTGGCTGGGTCCATCCGAGTCCCGCCGGTCTCCTGCCCGCGGCTACGACAGAGACTTCCGCCCTGCTGTGCATACAGGGGATCGCCAGCAGGGCAGAATAAACACGATGATTCCGACGGGGAGGTCGATGTGATGCACACACTGAGCCACCTGGAAGAGGCTCTGCGTCAGAAGGAACAGGCTCTCATCCAGTATATCAGGTACATGCGGGAGTCTCAGGACAGCCAAAACGAGGACATGGCCGCACTCTTTGCCGATCTAGCCAAGGCGGAGGAAAAGCATATCGCGGTCATCAGGGACCAGGTCGCCAGGTACTCCGATCAAGAGCTGTTAAACACCTATCAGCAGGTGAACCAACACAGTTCCCAGCATTCCACCTACCGGGATGCTCCGGAGCACCCCGAGGAGCGCTCCGAAATCCGTTCATGAAGAACCCACCCTCGTAGGGAGCGTCCCTGCAGCACTTCCTGCCTATACCCGGTCGGCCGCCGTCGTCCGCTGCCGTCGACCCTTTCTTCTCCATCCAGACTATACCCCCTCGACTGCCCGACAATGCCAGGCACCGCAACTCCCACCCTCTCTCTGGGGAGGAGTGACGGGTGCGAGTCCGAATAGGTGGTGGAGACTACGCACACGAAGATCGAGGCAGCTTGCCAGCTGGAAGGAGATTGGTGACATGTTCACGGGATATCTCCGCGAGATCGAAGAGGTCTTGTCGGGTGAGGCATGTATGGACAACCTCATCGCCATCTCGCGCTTTCACCGGGTAAAAGCGAGTGCGGACTACAGGCGTGCGGCAGAGCTCTGCTACCAGAGGCTTGCCGGGTGGGGGCTGGATGCACAGGTAGTCGAGTACAATGCTGACGGCCAATCCGCTCACTGGACCAGCACGCCGCCACTGGAGTGGGAAGTGACAGATGCACAGCTGTGGCTCGAAGAACCGGCCGAGCACCGCCGGTGCCTGGCTTCCCTGCGGGACACACGGGTCTCTCTGTTTGAAAGGAGCGGCGGAACCCCTCCCGGAGGCATTCGGGCTGAGTTAGTGGTATTGGAGGATGGGGCCGCCCTGTCTGAAGCAGATGTTGACGGCAAGTTCGTGTTGGGCGGCGGTGAGGTCGAGTCACGCTGGATGGAGCTCAGGGAGCGAGGCGCCGTCGGCGTTGTATGCGATCAGATGAACGATATCCCCGGCGTGCGGTATTCGACTGATCTGCCCCGAGCTCGCCACCGGGGGCGATTTCGACACGCCCTCGGTGATCCGGAATTCGTTGGGTTCACCGTGACTCCCACGGAGGGACAGCGCCTCCGGGGGCTGGCCCGCGATCTGAAGAACGCCGAGGAAGAGGACGCGAGGCTGGTGGTGCATGCCGATGCAGACGTGGACTTTCGTGTCGGCAGCATTCAGAACGTGTCCGCCCTGATACCGGGAACCACCGCCGAAGAGATCCTGGTCACGGCCCACCTGTGTCACCCAGCTGGTATGGCGGCGGACAATGCTTCCGGTGCGGGCACCGTCATGGAGATGGCCCGAACCCTGCAGAGCCTGGTAGACCAGGGCAGGCTGGAAACTCCCAGGAGGAGCATCCGGTTTCTCCTCATACCGGAGATGATGGGTACCTATGCGCACCTGGCAACCAATGAGGAGTGCATACCCGATATAGTCGCGGGTGTGAACCTCGACATGGTGGGACAGAACCAGGCACTCTGCGAGGGGCCGCTCCTCCTGGTCGCGCCGCCCAGGGCCACGTCGTGCTGCTTCATGGAGCTGCTGGAGAGGATTCTCCTGGCCACGGGAGGTGAGGCAGGACCACCCTTCGGCTCTGCCAGGTTCCCACTGTTCAAGCACCGGGTGACTCCGTTCTCCGGCGGCAGCGATCACTACATACTCTCGGATCCCACGGTTGGGGTTCCGACTCCCATGCTCATTCAGTGGCCG
>PWUB01000254.1 GCA_003563755.1 Clostridia bacterium | reverse complement strand
GCCGCCCGCGGACGATGGAGAAGAACTCGGCGGTGAACAGGCGGTTCGCCTGCAGGGTCTGGGGGTCGATGAACCCTATCACCACCATGTCAAACCGGTCCTGGGTCTCGGCCAGGTAGAGGCGGCCGTCAGTGTGCTTGATGCTCACCCTCGGGTCGGCCAGCTCGCGCTCGGTGATCTGGGTCGAAAACCTCTCGATGACGGCGGGCAGTTCCGGGTCCAGCTCCAGGTAGCGGACGTTCTTCACCGGGTGACGCAGGAGCTCGTCGAGCACTCCACCGAGCCCCGTACCGATCAGAAGCACGTCCTCCGGCGCAGGGTGGACCGAAGCCACGATGTGTACGAAGTCCGCTATGGCCGCCGTGTCCGGCGAGGGAACGGTCATGACCGGGCTTCCGTCGTAAAAGAAGGTGTACTCTCCACCCTTCTCGACGGCGACGATGTTTCCGAAGGGGGAGTTGTCATAGTACAGGACGGGCTGCTTCCACCTCCAGGCGAGGGACCATTCATGCAGGGAGCTGCTGAGCGTCGGTACCAACAGCAGCAGGACCACGGAAAGGCCGGCGATCACCGCTTTCAGCCGCCGGGGCGGTGCCCGGTCGGTGCGGAGGTATCCGCCCACCGTGAGGGTGGCCGCGGCGTGAAGGACTGATACCACCAGGGATATCTGCAGCGAGTGGAAGCGGTCAACCAGGACCAGGGTCAGCAGTACTCCTCCGATGAGGGTTCCCAGGGTCTCGTGAAGGTAGATGCGAGCGATGGAGCCCGACTCCGGGGAGATCTCCCGCCTGATCCGGGAGGCCAGGGGGAAGAGGGCACCGTGAACGGCGCTCACCGGACCTATGAGCACCAGGGACGTGATGAAGAGCTGGGACGCGGACAGGGCCTCGCCCGCCACCACCCCGGGGAAGAAGACGGCCGCCCCCCGGGTCAGAAACAGGCTGAGGGGAAGCAGGATTCCGTAGGCGGCCATGAGTCGGGCATACCACCCGACCGCATCCGGTCCGGAGGCCAGGCTCCTGCCGCCGATGACGGCCCCGGCTGACTCCAACAGCATCCAGTTGGCGATGACGATGCCGATGGTGAGCTCGTTGCCGTGGGCAACGATCATGAACTCCCGCAGCAGGAGTATCTGGCCCATCATCCCGCCTGCGCCGACCAGGAGAGTCAGAAGCCGCAGCACACCCGCCGGGCGGTGAGTCATCACTCCCATACTCCCGGAATCGGGGTATTGCAGTCCGGGCACTTACCGTCCTCGACGCGGATGTCCCCGATGGAGTGGTGGTGCCTCTCGATGAGGGTGGCGCCGCATTCATGGCAGTAGCTCGAGTTCTGGGGCAGCCCCGGGGCGTTTCCTATGAACACGTATTGGAGTCCCTCTTCGAGGGCGATGGCGTGGGCCATCTCCAGGGTCTCGATGGGCGTGGGAGACAGGGAGGTGAGCCGATACGCCGGAAAGAACCTGTTGAAGTGCAGGGGAGTGTGTGCTCCCAGGGTATCGCGGATCCAGCGGCACATCGCCCTTATGGTCTCCGGGTCATCGTTCTGTTCGGGGACGATGAGGTTAACGATCTCGAGCCACACTCCCTCCTCCCTGATGATCTGCAGGGTCTCGAGTACCGGGGCCAGCTCCGCCTCGCAGAAGGTCCCGTAGAACTCCTGCTCGAAGGCCTTCAGGTCCACGGTCACCGCGTCCACGTACTCCAACAGCGTCCTGAGGGGATCAGGCTTCATGGAACCGTTGGTGTGAACGATCACCCGCAGGCCCCTCTCCTGGGCCAGCCGGGCGACGTCATAGGCGTACTCGTAAAAGGACGTGGGCTCGTTGTAGGTAAACGAGATGGCGGTCATGTTCTGGCTCAGGGCCTTTCCGACCAGGTCCTCGGGACTGAGGTCGTAGAGGATCGTCGTCATCTCATCGACGCTTCGCTGCGAGAGCCTCCAGTTGTGACAGAACTTGCAGCGGAAGTTGCACCCGGCCGTGCCGACGCAGAAGATGGACGTACCGGGGTGAAAGTGATGCAGGGGCTCTTTTTCAATGGGGTCGACCTGGATGGCCGCGGGCCTGCCGTATACGACGTTGTACAGTACCCCGTCGCGGTTCTTCCTGTTGCGGCAGAACCCGATGCCTCCCTCGGGTATCACGCAGCTGCGGAAGCAGATCATGCACTGCACGGAGCCGTCATCGAGCTTTTCGTAGAACATGGTTTCCCTCTCGAAGGTCATACCGTTTTCTCCAGCGACTCCCTGCGGGCTCGTCAGGCGGCTGTGGATGTTGAAGGCGACCACCAGGGCGGCCACACCCAGGAGACACAGGATAAGGGTTCGGTTGGAGTGCTTCACGAGCAGACCCTCCTGCCGGTTCCATGGGGGTTCCGGGGGGCGTCGCCCGGAGCCCGGGGAACAGAGCTGTCGAGGATCGAGGTGCTCCAGGATAGTAGAAAATCGACACTACAATACCGACTATGCAGCTTCCTCACCCAAATCGCACGGGCAAAAGTAGTATACAGTAACCTCTTCGATATGAACAAGGGTGTCGATCAGCGTCCCCCCGTCCCGCTGTGCTCTGTGCGATCGGCCTCGGAAGGGAGCCCTCCCCACACGTGCCGAGAGCAGGACTATCGCCCCCGTCCGCGAAGATATACCATGCACCCTGATGTGCGTCCGAGAGGATCAGAAGGCCCTCGGGGAATCCGAGGCAGCCGCAATCGTCCTCCCCCCGGTCGGGGGATTGCCGAATATCCTGTAATAGGAGGTGATAGTATGTCCTTCATTCCCATGGTAACGCTGGCCCTGGCTGTTCTGCTCGGAGCACTGATCCTTCGGAGTGCCCGTGCCAACATCCGGGGAGAGTACGCAACGGTTTCCTCTTCCGTCCGTCTCAGCGAGGAGGATGCCGCTGCCCACTCACCACGGGAGATGAGCCGGCGGGATGTCTCCCTACTCGTGGGAGGTATGATCACCCTGGTCATCCTCGTTTTTCTTTCACAACACTTCTGGTATATGCCGGCGAGTGTTCCGCACCAGGTGCTAGACCAGGCTTTTGTGCAGGTGCCCGGCTTCATGGAGGTCACCGAGCGCCGGGAGGCAGCCAGCCCACTGCACTGGCGGGTCACCCTCCGGGGATACAGTGGGACGGAGGCGCCCAGCACGCCGACGCATTCTTTCGTATACTCCGTCAACCGTTGGACCGGGGCTGAGTCCACCATCCTTCATGTGGGTACCGGGGGGATCTCGGGCACGGTGGTGCTCCTGGTTTTCGCGTGCGTCCTCGGATTCGGGATCTACAGGGGAGTGACTTACCTGACAGCAAGGCCCTGCCCTTACTGCACGGGCAGGCCGTTCAAGCTCGTGGACGAAAACACGCTCATTCAACCCCAGTTAGACCTCTACGGCAACACGGTGCCGATGGTAAACGAGGGCCACTTCCACTGCGATCAGTGCGGTTTCAACCAGGTGCAGGTTTATACCGGCACCCGTCTCAGCCACGGCGGATCGGGGCCGTCGGAGGCTCCGGACCTCCTGGATTACGGTTCCCGGTACGTGTTGGATGGGGGGCCCCGTCACCAGCAACGCTCGGGAGATGACGAATCCTGGCGCGAGCGGATCGAGAGATTCAAGGAACAGAGGGAGCGCGAGTGGATGGACGGCGAAAGGTAACCCACGCCCCGGGAGGAGTGCGGCAGGTCACGAAGCTTTCCGGTGTTGCCTCCAGGGATATTCATCGATTATACTCATACTAGAAAGTAACAGTTATCATCAAGAGAGGGTGGTGTCCCATGGACGAAAAGACACTGAAGAACCTGAAGGAGGCCTTCGCCGGGGAATCCCAGGCCAACCGCAAGTACCTGGCCTTCGCTGACAAGGCGGAGAAGGAAGGCTATGCGAACGCTGCCAGGATGTTCAGGGCGGCCGCCGAGGCGGAGACGATCCACGCCCACTCCCACCTGCGTGCGATGAACGGTGTGGGGTCCACGGCCGACAACCTCCAGGAGGGCGTCGACGGAGAAACCTTCGAGTTCGAGAGCATGTACCCGCCGATGCTCGCCCGGGCCGAGGAGGCCGGGGAGAAGGCGGCAGCCCGGTCCTTCCGCTACGCCATGAAGGCTGAGAAGGTACACGCCGACCTGTACAAGAAGATCCTTGATGACCTCGACAGCGACGGGGAGATGGATCTGTACCTCTGCACCGTATGCGGAAATGTCGAGACTTCTCTCGTCGACACGTGCCCCATCTGCGGAGCCGGACCCAGGGCCTTCAAAGAGGTAGAGTAGATCGCCATACTGGATCAGCACATGGGGCCGCGCTGCCGTCTCCCCTTCAACACGGTCGGGCGGCCCCTTTGCCACCCAGTAGATTTCCCCCGGTCCCGCTTCCCCCGGGTCCCGGAGCCCACAACTCGAGTTTGGATCCCATCCACGAAGGAATCAGCCGAAGCATCCAGAAGTCTCATACGAAAGGTAGGTGTTTCTCGTGAATATCTTGATTCTCGGAGGATCTGGAATCCAGGGAGCCGCTTCCGCCTGGGACCTCATCGGGATGCACCCCGAAGTGCGGGTGGTACTCGCAGGAAGAAGTGTTGACACCCTGAAGGAGACGGCCGCGTGGTTGGACACCGATATAGTCACCGTCGCCACGGTGGATGCATCCGATCCCGGCAGCATGGCAGAGCTCATTGACAAGGAAGAATGCCGGGTGGTGATCAGCTCCGTGCCCTGGATGGTCTCGATACCGCCCCTGGAGGCCGCCCTGGAGGCGGGGGCCCACTTCATCGACTACGGACTCTACCAGAACCGTGAGTTCGACGACAGGCTCAGGGAGTTCGACCGACGGGCGCGCCAGCTGGATTTGACGGTCATACCCAGCTGCGGAGTGGCACCGGGCCTGACCAACATGCTGGCAGCATACGGTGCCGCCAGGCTCGACCGGGTGGACACGGTTCACATCTACGTGGGCGGTATTCCGGAGAAGCCCGAACCTCCCCTGGACTACAAGGCTGTCTGGAGTCTTGACGGGGTGTGGACCCAGTTCTTCGAGGAGTGCAGGATAATCAGGGACGGTTCCCTCACCTCGGTTGACGCGGGATCAGAGCTCGAACACGTAGAGTTCCCCGGGGTGAAACCGCTGGAGGCCGCCTTCACCGACGGCCTCGGAACGCTTTTGCACATGTACGAGGATCCCGTGTTCGATGGGGTTAAGGAGGTCTTCGAAAAGACCATCAGGTACCGGGGCCACTACGAGAAAGTCATGACCCTGAAGGCGTGCGGGCTGCTCGACACCGAGCCCGTCGAGGTGGACGGTGCCGTCATCTCACCGCGGAGGTTCCTCACCGTTCTGCTTGACCCCAAGCTCAAGCTCTCCGATGACGAGAGGGACATGACGGTGATGAGGGTGAAGGTGACAGGTACCAGGGATGGGGGACCGGTGACCCACGTCTTCGAGATGATGGACCACCGTGACATGGCGTCGGGCGTCCTGAGCATGGGCCGGACCACCGGGTACACCGGATCGATCCTGGCTCCGATGGTCGGCGACGGGACCATATCCGAGCGCGGGGTGGTGGAGCCGGAACGCCTGGGTGCCGATGAGGACCTCTTTCGCGACATACTCGGCGAATACGCGGCGCGCGGCATTCACATAGGCGAGAAAACGGAGTAGAACTGCTCGGCGGTCCGAATGACTGTGGCACCGGCGCGGTGGATGGCTCCGGCGCGGTGTTTCGCGCGTCCCGTGCGGCGCCGGTACGCGCAGGGTTGACCCGCGCAGGCACCGACCGGTGACGGGCTCTCGGACCGCCTGTATGTCCCGGCTGTACCCTGCAATGCTGGCGGTCATCGAGTGGATCACCCATCAGTGGTTCGTCACCCGTGACATCATGGGCCCTGGGGATGCTGCAGGGGCCTAGAAGTGCCCTGGTAGCACTGATCTGCGCCCGGGGCTTTTGGCGGGAGAGCCGCGCTTCTTGCCCCTCACTGTTTTCGTGAGGCTGCGGACGGTTCTTGTTCAGGGCCCGCCCAGTTGCAAGAAAGGATGATAGGGATGCAGGATGGGGAGATGGACATCGGTTTCGTAGGCACGGGAGTCATGGGCAAGAGCATGGCCCTGAATCTACTGAAGGCAGGATACTCCCTCAACGTGTACAGCCGCACCAGGTCGAGGGCGGAGGACGTAGTGGCGGCGGGAGCACAATGGAAGGACGGCCCCGGTGACGTTGCAGCGGATTCGGATGTGATCATAACCATCGTTGGATTTCCCAGGGATGTCGAGGAGGTGTACTTCGGTGAGGAGGGCATCCTCGAGCACGCCCGCCCGGGCTCCTACGTCATTGACATGACGACTTCGCGGCCGTCCCTGGCGGAGGAGATCTACAGCCGTGCTCAATCCCGGGGCGTTCACGCCCTGGACGCCCCCGTGTCCGGCGGTGATGTCGGGGCCCGCAAGGCAGCCCTGGCTATCATGGTGGGTGCGGATGAGGAGGCCTTCGAGGCCGTTCTCCCCGTGTTCGAGGTCATGGGTGCCAACATCGTCCTGCAGGGTCCCGCGGGAGCGGGCCAGCACACCAAGATGTGCAACCAGATCACCATCGCCTCCAACATGATCGGAGTCTGTGAGGCCATCGCCTATGCCGATAGAGCCGGCCTGGATCCCGAACGGGTGCTGGACAGCATCACCACGGGAGCGGCGGGCAGCTGGTCCCTCAGTAACCTCGCTCCCAGGATGATCGCCGGGGATTTCGATCCTGGATTCTACGTCAAGCACTTCATAAAGGACATGACCATAGCCCTGGAGTCGGCCGAGGAGATGGGGCTGATGACGCCGGGCCTGCGGCTGTCCCTGTCGCTGTACAGGGAGCTGGCTGAAAGGGGCGATGAGGATGCCGGCACCCAGGCGCTGATGAAACTCTTCCTGTAAGCGCGGCACCAACAGGCGGTGCAGGGGTAGGCCTGAAGGTCCCGCCAGGGTGGAGCGAGGGGTCCACTCTCCGGCGACCTGCTGCAGAGGTCCCACCGGTGGGAGGGGTCGAGCCTGCACCGGTTCACCGGCAGGACCCCGGCTCCTTATGCGTACGGCCTGTCCATCATGCATGAATCCTTCGCGTCCGCCTCCCCGGGGCGACCATAACAGGATTTCGGGGCGCAACGAATATATGACACTACGGCGAGGGCGATGCCTGCGCCTTCGCGGTACATGCTTTCAGGGAGGTCACACACGTGAAACTATGCATCGATCCGGGCCACGGGGGAGAGGACAGCGGGGCCGTCGGTAACGGGCTGCGCGAAAAGGATCTCACCCTCGATCTCGGGCTCAGACTCCGGGAGCGTCTGGGCGGATCCCGCGCCGAGGTATTTATGACGAGGGAGGATGACAGGCACGTATCCCTGCCCGATCGAGTCAGCCTCGCTAATGGGTCCGGAGTCGACCTGTTCCTCTCCATTCACGTCAACGGACACCCAGATCCCGTGGCTGCCGGCGGTGAGGTGGGCCTCCGGCGGCGGGGCGCACCAGCGCTTCCAGGACGTCGTGGCCCCGTACTGGGAGTACGGTGAGAGAACGAGAATCAGGCCCGAGGTGGCTTACGCGCAGTCGGCCCTGGAGACGCACTTCGGTCACTACGGGGGCGTCGTGAGACCGGAGCAGAACAACTGGGCGGGCATCAAGACACAGGATGCAGCCGGCGATGAGCCCACGGACCACGAGTCCTTTCCTTCCCCGGAGGAGGGGGTCAGGGGCCACTTCAACCACCTCGCCGCCTACACCGGGCTACAGCCCATCGGCGAACCCCACGGTCGCTATCACCTGGTCCTCGAGCAGCCCTGGGCGGGCAGCATCTGCTGCGTCGAGGAGCTGGGAGGCAGGTGGGCTCCCGCCGGCGACTACGGGCACCGCATAGTGAATCTCCTCGGCGAGATGCTGGCAGCGGAGGCACCGGGGGGAGAGTTTGTGACCCGCGGCCAGCTGGAGAGGTTAGAGACCAGGGTTCGCAGGCTGGAGAACGCCCTGCGGAGGGTCACGGAGGTGCTGCAGGACCCCTGAGATTTCATCCTGGGTCAGGATCCTGGGGCCGGGAGAGAATCGTTTTCGGCCCGTGTCTTCTAAAGCGTTCAGATCTCACCCACCAGGTCCCAGTCAGTGGGCACACCCGGCTCTGTCGGCCTCCAGTCGCCGGGGGCACCCAGCCCCGTCTCCCTTGCGAACTCGAG
>PWUB01000164.1 GCA_003563755.1 Clostridia bacterium | reverse complement strand
CCGAGGTAGTACCCGGCGACCAGGTAACCCGGGCCCGAAGGTTGGTGGGCCAGGTCCGGAATCCGGTAGATGCCCTCTTCATCCAACTCCTCGACCTCCTTCATGAAGCGGTGCAGCAAGGTTGCTGCCTCGGCCCTGGTGGTGGGATCGGTCGGTGCGAAGATGTGGGTGTTGGCTGTCACTCTTCCGACGACCAGCCGCCTCCTCACCGCGGCCGCGGCCGGCCCGGCCCAGTCGGGTATCTGGTCGCGGTCGTCGAACACGGCGAAGTACTTCAGGGGAATTGCCGGAACGCCCAGGTCCACCAGGACGCGTCCCAGGATGGTGGCCATCTCGGCCCGGGTCACGGTCCCCTGGGGTTGGAAGGTACCATCGGGGTAGCCCTGGAGCAGACCCAGTTGCACGGCCCGTGCCACCTCATCGCGAGTATCGGACGAGATCAGGTGGGCATCGGCGAACTCGGGCGGTACCGAGGAAGGTGACTCCCCGAGGGAGCGCACCAGCCATTGGGCGAAGGCCTCGCGAGTGACAGGTCCGTCGGGCTCGAACCGATCATCGGATATCGAAGTTATCACTCCCGAGGAGTGCAGCAGATGCACGGTTTCCTGGGCCCAGTGACCGCGGACGTCGGCGGGTGGTGGGGCTGACAGCGCCGCTGCCCTGGCTGTGGTGCAATCAGGCAAGGCCGATACCGCGATCAGCACGGCTGCGCAGGCGAGGATGGCCGTGCGTGCGGGATGGTGTCTGTGAAATGCCATTACTTTTACCTCCTTGCATCGTAGATGCCTGTGGCGCGCCTCAGCTGACAGAAAAGGGGACTATCGGCACACGCTTTCCAATTCTCGCCCGAGGTCCTTCTTTCCTGTCATTCTTCGACGCGATGCAAGGATGTCACACGTTTGTTGTGAAGCACCGCAGGGTGCCTCAATCGGTTCGATCTCCGTCTGACGGAACCTCAGCGGGCCTCACGCTGTCAGTGTCACTACCGGAGAAACTGACCCGGGCCCGCTGTCTTGCATCCGACGCTCCCGCTCGCTTCTTGAAGGGCTTTCTCTTGGTGGTCGTGGGATAAACCTGGATATGCTTCCAGCGGCCCCGGCGGAAACGGAAGAGAACGATGAGACCCCGTCCTATCTGGTCCGCCGCCATGGCGATCCACACACCCATCAGGCCCATCCCCATGCGGAAGCCGAGAACGTAGGCCCCGAGCAGGCGGAAGCCCCAGTTACCGATGAAGGTCGACAGCATGACGAAGCGGGTGTCGCCCGCTCCGCGGAGGCCTCCTGAGAAAACCTGCACCATCGCCAGCCCGGGCAGGGACACCGCTATGATGCGGAGACACAGCACGGTGAGGGATATCACCTCGGGGTCGTCGGTGTACAGGTGCGCTATCATCTGCGGAGCGAAAACGAGAACGGCCACCATGACCAGGGAGATCACGGTTGCATACCTCAGCGCCACATAACCCGACTTCTCCGCCCGATCCGGCTGTTCTGCCCCGAGGTTCTGTCCCACCAGGGCGGTGGATGCTATGCCGAAGCCGAAGCCGGGCATGAAAGACAGCGACTGAATGCTCATGGCAATGGAGTTTCCCGCCATGGCGGTCGTGCCCATCCCGGCGATGATCATGGTGTACAGTATCTGTGAGCCGGTGCGGATGAACTTCTCGATCGCGGCGGGAAACCCCACGTTGATGATGGCCTTGAGCAGCTTCCAGTCGACGTTGAAGAACGTCTTGAGATCCATCCCCACCACCGAGCGGTTGGTTGCCAGAAGCCACAGGGCTATCAGCCCACCGCTTCCCCGGGCGAAGGCGGCGGCGACTCCCGCGCCGGCGATTCCCATGGGGGGTATGGGGCCCACACCGAATACCAACAGGTATGCCACGACCACGTTAGCCCCGTTCATGTAAGTCATCAGGAAGAGGGGTGTCCTGGCATCACCTGCACCCTGGAATATGCCGTTGGACATGAAGAGGGCGACCGCGGCGACATAGGACGTCGACAGCAGCCGGAGATATATGGTGCCCTGTCTTATGACCTCCTGGTCGGGCTCTGCCTGCAGGATCATCATGCCGCGCATCATGTACGGGGCGAAGATGACGCCTATGGCGGCTATGAAGATGCCCACGAAAATGGCGAAGAGAACGGCGGTGTTGACCACCCGCCGACTCGTGGCTTCATCCTTTGCTCCCATGGAGCGGGCGATGGTTGCAGTTGCTCCCACGGTCAGAGCCTGCAGGACGGCCGTCACCGGCTGGATGACGCGTTGGCCCACTCCCACGGCGGCGATGGCCTCGGCACCGAGGCTGCCCACGATCATCAGTGAAGCCATGGTTATCAGGCTCTGGAGTCCCATTCTCATGGAGCCGGGGAGGGCTAGGGAGAGGACGCTGCTGCGGAGGTTCATGGATGTAAGATCGGGTTTACCACCCCCCGATCTCTCCGAGGGTTCAGGAGGTGAGTCATCCGAACTCATGGTTTCTTCTCTCCTCTCGGCACAGACATTCCTGATGCCGATCATTTCGACACTCTAACTATTTGCCTTGGGTAGTATATCACAGGCTCCGGGGGGTGACAATCCCGTTCACGCCCTATCGCGGAGACGTTTGATCCCCTCCCTTCTTTCTCTCCCGAATCTTTATTCATCTTTGACGAGGGACAGCACCCAGCTGCGCGGGGCGGGAGGATTTTCCGGCCCGGTTGTGAAGAAGGTAGGCAGACGTATCACACGGAAAGAGGGTGCGTAGCGTGAAGGATCATATGGCGGAGGAGCCGAGGGCCCTGGTGTTGAACCGGCTCAGCTGGGTGGAGCTCGAGGAGAAGATGGAGGAGGGCCTGGACCTGGTGCTCATCCCCGTGGGCGCCACCGAACAGCACGGACCTAACGGCGGCTTCGGGGTGGACTCCGGCAGGGCGGAGGGGTTCGTCGAGCGTCTCGCGGCCAGGATGTATCCCGAGGCGGTCGCCGTACCTGTGGTCTCGTACGGGATCTCTCCGCACCACATGAACTTTCCAGGCAGCATCACCCTGCAGCCGGAGACCTTCATAGCGGTCTTGGAGGACATCGTCGACAGCCTGTACCACCACGGTTTCAGAAGGTTCTTCTTCGCTAACGCCCACGGCGGCAACCGGCCGGCGATGACCCTCCTCATGGGTAAGCTGAAGGCTTTATACCCGGACATCAAGGCCGCCTGGAGCTCGTTCACCTCCGTGGCTGCTGATGTGCTCAAGGAAGGCATTGAATCAGAAACCCACGGCCACGCCTGCGAGGGCGAGATGTCGCAGGCCATGTACCTGGCCCCGTGGTCAGTAAAGGAGAACAGGGTTCCCGGAGAGATCAGGATAACCCGCGAACAGATGGCCGTGGGCCGCGCAATAAGCCGTGCAGCTACCTTTGACGAGATAACGGCAAACGGTGCCCTCGGAGATGCCTCCAAGGCCAGCTGGGAGTTCGGCCGGGACATAATAGAGACAGCCCTGGATAGGGTGGAGGCATATCTCCGCGAGTTCTAGAGTGCAAGGAGGCCAACTATGAAGGATGTCGGCGAGTACGTGATAGTGGGACAGCACGCGGAGGTGAAGCAGAGGGTAACCGCGGACGATCTCGCGGTGAGGCACGGCAGCGGCACCATCGAAGTGTATGCCACACCGGCGATGATCGCGCTGATGGAGAGGGCCGCCGTGGCCTGCGTGGATGATCATCTTCCCCCGGGCTGGATCACCGTGGGAATCTCCGTCGATGTGCGGCACCTGGCGGCGACTCCACCGGGCGGCCGGGTGCGGGCCGGGGCAGAGCTGGTGCAGATCGACGGTCGGCGGCTGGTGTTTGAGGTGAGTGCCCATGATGATTACGAGGAGATAGGAAGGGGCACCCACGAGCGCTTCTTCGTTGATAGGGAGGACTTCGCGGCGCGGGCCGGTGAGAAAAAGGGGCGCGCTGACGAGTGCACAACGTGAGCACAGGGGGGAGTAAGCATTGTCTGAGCTGTTCAGTGAGTTGACTGTGAGAAACCACAGGTTCGCCAACAGGATAGTGATGCCGCCCATGGCCACCAACCGGGCGGAGGAGACTGGAGAGGTGACGGATTTCATCATCGATCACTACCGCCAGCGGGCGGAGGCCGCGGTCGGCACTATCATCGTTGAGCACACCTACGTGAGAAGAGACGGACGGGTCAATGACCTGCAGATGGGAGCCCACCAGCCGGAGTTGGGAGACGGTCTGTCCGAGCTGGCCGGCACCATTACCGGTGAGGGGGCCAGGGCCATCATTCAGCTGACCCACGCCGGCGCATCGGGCCTGGGCGATGAAGGGGGAGCCGTGTGGGGAGCCGGCAGCGTACCCCTGCCCGGACGGGACAGGCATCCGCAGCCTTTGACAGGGGAAGGACTCCATGACATTCGGAGACGGTTCGTCGAGGCGGCAGCTATGTGCATACAGGCCGGTTTCGACGGCGTCGAGATACACGGCGCCCACGGCTACCTCCTCAACCAGTTCCTCTCGCCCCTGACCAATGATCGCGGCGATGAGTACGGCGGCGACCTCATGGGGCGCGGCCGGTTTCCCCTGGAGGTTGTTCGGGGGGTCCGGAAGACGATAGGGGACCGCCCCCTGCTCTATTACCGCCTGGGGGCCGATGACCTGGTGGAGGGCGGACTCACCACCAGTGAGACCGGGGCCTTCGCCCGTCAGCTCGCCGATGCGGGGGTCGACGTCATCGATATTTCCGGCGGTCTCGGTGGATCCCGCCCGGAGGGTACCGGCCACACGGAAGGATACTTTTTGCCCCAGGCCCGGGCGGTCAAGAACCAGGTCGGGGGAAGGACCCCGGTGATACTCACCGGCGGGATCATAAACGCCTGTACCGCCGAGGAGCTGGTCAGCCAGGGGGACATGGACTTCGTGGGCATAGGGCGTGCTCTGCTCATGGATCCCGGTTGGGCGGTCAAGGCGAGAACTCGCCTGGTTGGATGAGTAATGGAGCACGACTTCGTGGATCTCTGGGTGCAGTTTTCGCCGGAGTCGCACCTTGAGGAGATTCTTTCGGACCTGCAGTGGGCGCATCTTCACGGGTTCAGTGACCTGGTCGTTGTCGAGGGCAAAGACAGTTTCATCAAGCACCGGGAGGGAGCCAGGGCCCTCGGCCTGAAGATCACGCTGCATCGCAGGGTGCCGGTGCTTGCCGGCCAGGACACGCGCCCCGTGCCCGACGCGATATGGGGGGCTTCCTCGCTGTTCATGGCCGCTGGGCGCACCCGGGACCTGAAGACCCTGGCACGCTCCCTCGGTGAGCTGTCACGTTCGGGTTACCAGCCGGTGGTCGTGGGCCCGGAGCTCAACCCTGAGGTTCAGCGGATTCCGGAGCTGTTGCGGTACCTGCTGCAGGCCGGCGCGGTATGCTGCGGCCTGGCGGGATCCCTG
Organism: Clostridia bacterium; assembly: GCA_003563755.1. The sequence goes on along the minus strand of PWUB01000164.1, from coordinate 2,810 downwards.
GTGGGTGCAGCCGGCAGCGGAGCACGATTTACCGCGGAGAGGCTGGCCTCACTGGGGTACTACTCGTTCATGGCCGGCTACGTGCAGGCCCGCTGTCCGGTGGGAGATCTTGCTTCACGCCTGTCGAAGCTGCGTCCCAGCTGGCGCAGTACCCAGAGCCGTACGGAATCGGTCCTCATGGAGCGCGGACGGAGACTGTGGTTGCAGACAAGGAGGAGAGACTGACATGGATGACAGACTGCAGGCAGTGAGGGAGGATTTCCCCGCGGCAGCCAGGATGAGCTACCTCAACACGGGCACGGTGGCGATGATGCCCACACCGGTGCTGGAGCGGTTGGTGGCGCTGATGCGCTGGTACAACGAGCTCGGACCGGGACTGCCCGAAGCGAGTCAGAGGCGACGGGACGAGATGCAGGGAGCCCGCGGCAGGATGGCGGAGTTCCTGGGAGCCGGGGTGGAGGAGGTTCAGTTTGTCACCGACACCACGGCGGGCATGAACGCCGTGATCTCCAGCCTCCGGCTCGAAGAGGGTGACGAGGTGCTCGTCAGCGACATCGAGCACCCAGTGGGACGTGTCCCCTGGAAGTACGCCGCCGACCGCAGCGGGCTCAAGATAAGGGTGGTACCCGCCAGGGGTGCAGTGGTCGAGGTGGACGACGTGAGGCAGGCCGTGACCGACCGCACGCGGGTCATCTCCCTGAGTCACGTCAGTTTCCTCACCGGCGGCAGGCAGGATCTGGCGGCCATAGGTGCCCTCGCCAGGGAGGCAGGCATCATACTCCTCGTCGATGCCGCGCAATCAGTGGGTGCCCTGGACATCGACATGGGGGAACTGAACTGCGATGCCCTGGCTTTTCCCGGCTACAAGTGGTGCCTGGGACCACAGGGAAGCGGCGGCCTGTACGTCAGTGAACGACTGTGGGAGTGCCTCGAGCCTCCCTTCATCGCCATGGGAGCCACCCAGGAGGCGGACATTGACGGCAACTACACCCTATCCGGGGGGGCCGACCTGTACTCGCCCTCCACCGGCGGGTTGATGCAGCCCCTGGGTCTCAGCTACTCCCTTGAGTACCTGATGGACCTGGGGATGGACTGGGTGCAGGAGAGGATCGAGACCCTCACTACCCGCTTCATCGACGGGTTGATGGACATCTCGAGAGCCTCCCTGGTCACTCCGGAGGCTTTCTCCGGGCGGGCGGGGTTGGTTTCCTTCAGCATCTCGGGCTTTGAGGAGCGGCAAGCCATGCGGGAGCTGACGGAGGAGTTCCTCTCCCGGGGTGTCTACATACGCATCGTACCCCGGCCCCTGGCTTTCAGGGCATCGTTTCACATCTTCAACAGCGACCGGGACGTTGACCGCCTTCTCGAGCTGGTAGAGGATGCTTGATGGGCTATAATATCACCTAGAGTGGCATTGGAGGGACCTGTCTTGTACATCGAGAACCCGAATCCCTACATGTTTCGAATCGGAGACTTCGGTGTCCGCTGGTACGGGTTTCTGCTCGCCCTGTCCCTGGCCGTCGGAACCTGGTACATGCTCCGTCAGGTCAGGAGAAAGGGCTGGAATGAAGACCTGATCCTGACGGCCATCATCTACTCCATCATCATGGGTGTGCTCGGAGCACGGGCTGTCTACGTCCTCACCAACTGGTCCAGGTTCGCCGCGGATCCTGTGGCGATCATACGGCTAGACCAGGGAGGCCTGTCCTGGCACGGTGGTCTCATCGCGGGGATCCTCACCGGGTGGCTGATTGTGCGCAATACGGAGGTGGATGTCCCCAGCGCCCTGGACATGATCATCCCCGGACTCACCATGGGCTACACCCTCGTGCGGCTGGCGAACATCCTCAACCAGGAGATCCTGGGCAGATACGCCGAGGTGCTGGGTACCCGGCATCCCACCCAGGTGTACGGCTCCGCCATCGGCGCGATCCTGCTGGTCCGCTACTTCTTGCTCGTCAGGCGAAATCCCCCCGGCGGTTACCAGTTCTGGAGCTTCGTCTTCTGGTATTCGGTGCTCAGGGCCGTCATCGAGGAGACGTTCAGGGCCAATCCCCTGTATGCCCTGGGCTATGTCAACGAGACTTGGGGTATCGGTCTGTTCACCCTGACTCACCTCATAACCCCACCTCTTTTGGCCGTCGCCTGGTACTACATGTGCCTGGCCCGCGGGAGTACCCCGGGGGAGTAGGGTGCAGGTCCGAGTCATAGGGGAGAAGACCTAGGGTCTTGATAGGATCTTTCGCGCAATATCGGACGGACACCGGATACATCGACCGTATGCCCTCTGGTATGGTAGAGGTGCATGGAGGAAGTAGTAGCGCCTGGGAGGGTTAAAGATGGAATGGATTCCGGTCATCGTGTTCGCAGCGCTAATCGTCTGGGTCGGATATTCCGCTCTTAACACAGCCGACATGCCGCTGGACGAGGAAGAGGTTAGAGAGAGCAAGGACTGGGCTGCTGACTGAGGCACTCTTCTAAATGTGGGGTGCGGCATCGACGCCGTACACATCGCACTCTCGTCACACCACACGTCTCACAGAACGCACCCCCAGAGCTGGGAGCCGGGATTGAATGATATCCCGGCTCCCATTTATACTTGGCGGAGAGATCCTACCAGTGTTGTTGTGTGTCGTTGACCCGACCGAGGAGATGATAGTCATGCCCTATGCGGCGATAATCACCGGAGTCCTGGCGGTCGCATCCCTCATCCGCGCCATCCGGTGCCGGGGGCACCCCGGTGCTGCTTTCAGGATTGCCCTGGCAGTCGCCCTGGTAGCGGCGACCGCGTATTTCGCTGCTCTCCATTT
>PWUB01000274.1 GCA_003563755.1 Clostridia bacterium | reverse complement strand
GCCAGCTCGTCCGGTCGCCCTGGGGTCGGTCTGCCCAGTCAGGCTTGCCCCAGAGTGTTCCCGACCAGTCGCTGGTCTGGTTGAGCATCTGGTGCCAGGTGATGGCGCGGTTGTGAGGTGAGTCAAATCCGCCGTCCTTCACGTAGTCGCCCACCCTGTCGTGCACGCAGCGGATCAATCCCCTGTCGTAGGCAAGGCCGGCGACGGTTGATAGGTAGCTCTTAGAGACACTGAAAGTCATATCCACCCGGCTGGTGTCGCCCCATTCGGTGACTATGTATCCGTGGCGGAGAATGATGCCGTTGACGCCACCGCGCTCCTTCATTGGTCCTATGGGCTCGGAAAAGGGTTCCTCCAGCTTGAGAGCGGTGTCCAGGGCAAGATCCCGCGGCAGCTCTGTCTCTATCTTCCGGGAGAACTCAACGGCCTGGCTTATACCGTCCGGATCCATGTCCACTTCTCGAGGGTCACGCTGCTCCCATCGCAGCCAGTGACCCGGGTAGTAAGGGGTCTCGGGGCTTGACATTCCTGGATCCCTCCAATGCTTGCACTGCGTACCTACGAATTCAACACGCCGTACGTCTATCCTGTTGTCCGCGGTGAGGCTGCCTGGGGGGATTCCGGTATCATCGTGGAGAAGTACGAGCACTACACGATCGCGTCCGGTGGGTCTGTCTGATCCATCGTGGGATCACATTAATGAGCCTACTCGCGAAAGAGGGGGATCGCATTGAGCATGACGCTGCAGGAGAAGAAGGACAGGCTGTACGGAAATCACGTCCTGACAGTGACGCCCCTGACCCCGGACGGGGAGATAGACGAGGAATCCACGAGGAACCTGGTTGACTTCGTCATCGATAGGGATGTCCACGGAATCCTTACCCTCGGCAGTACGGGCGAGGTATTCGCCCTGACCGAGGCAGAAAGAAAGAGATACATCGAAATCGTCGTGGACCAGGCTGGAGGCAGGGTCCCTGTAGGAGTGGGTGTGAACGACTCATCCAGCGATATCGGGGCTCAGCTGGCGGTGCACGGGGAGAGCGTGGGTGCCGACTACGTCTTCACCTGCCCCCCGTACTACCACCCGCATAGAGGAGAGGGCGTGTACAGGCACGTCAAGCACATCTGCGATGCCGTCAGTCTACCGGTCATGGTCTACGATGGAGGCGCGGGCATCGAGATATCCCTCGATCTTCTGAAAAGGATGGCTGACGGCATGCCCAACCTCGCCTGTGCCAAGCTGTTTCTGCCGTATCCTCCCAAGATCGCCAGCTACGAGGAGGCCACGGACGGCAGGATCGCGCCCTTCGCAGGTCACGACCAGATGAACTACCTGATGCTTCTGTACGGGGCGAAGGGCATGACTTCGGCAGCCAGCTGCGTGCTGCCCAGGGAACAGTCCGACATGTTTGACTTCATCCAGGAGGGCGAAATCGAAAAGGCCAGGGAGATATTCCTCTCCAAGCTCGCACCGCTCAATGCCATCGCCTTCGCCAACGTGCTGCAGTACATCCAATGCTACAAGAAGGCCCTGCAGTGGATGGATGTCATAGAGCACGACACCTGTAAGGTGGTTATGGAACCCATGACCGAGACCAGGGAGCGCGAGCTGAAGGCCGTGATGGACTACATCGGGCTGATATAGCCCGGGAAATGTGCGCTGGAGCTCGACAGCAGTAGCGAAATCCAGCCGGGGGCACTGAAGCGCGGCTGCCCCTCAGTACCGCTGCATCGTGGGGTGTGGTCGTACGAAGGTGACCGCTACTGCGAGCCTCGCAAGGCTTCTCTGAGTCGGTCAGTCCCTTTAGCCTCAACCTCGAGATCTTCCGTCAGCACCACCCCATATTCTTCGCGGGCGTGCTGCGTGGTGATTCGACCGTCCAGCACATCGGCCAGTACCGCGCCGGGATCCCGGCTCAGGGGATCACCGTAGCCGCCACCACCGGGGGTGTGAATGCTCACCACCTGACCCGGCCGCAGCCGGATGGTATGCTTCCCCGGGATGACCCGTTGCCCGGGGGTGCCCGGGTCCAGCACGTCCCTGCCCGGGGCGGCCGGCCTGCCGCCGAACAGGCCGTAGGGACGGGTCCTGCGCCGTTCGGCGAGTATGGTGAAGGTGGTCTCGTGATCCATCACCTGGTAGTCTCTCCGTATGCCCAGTCCGCCGCGATACCTTCCCGGGCCGCCGGTATCCGACACCAGCGAATAGTGGGTGATGAGGAACGGATACGCGATCTCTATGGCCTCCACCGGCGTATTCATGGTGTTAGTCATGTGACAGTGGATGCCGTCGATTCCGTCCATGCCCGACCGCGCCCCGAAACCTCCGCCGATGGTCTCGTAGTAAGCGTACGGGCTGCCGGTGCGGGGGTCAGTGGCCCCCATACCCACGTTGCACATCTGGCCGCAGCAGGCGGCGATGACTCGCTCCGGCAGTGCCTCGCTGAAGGCTCCGATGAGTACGTCGCAGAGCCTCTGCGCGGTCTCGAGGTTTCCACCTACGACTGATGCGGGTGGGTTAGGGTTCGTTACCGTTCCCCTTGCCGTGACAACTCGGATGGGGCGATAGCAGCCGGCGTTCGGCGGAATCGATGGGTCAGTGAGGCAGCGGAGGGTGTAGTAGACGGCACCGGCGGTGATGGCCTCCGTCGCGTTGATGGGTCCCAGGGTCTGGGGAGCGCTGTCGGAGAAATCGAGGGTGATGTCGGAACCCTCAACGGTTATCGCGACGGCGATCTCGACGGGCTCGTCGGTGACACCGTCATCGTCCATGAGATCCGAGAACCGGTAGGTGCCGTCGGGAATCCTCTCGATCTCGTGGCGCATCCTCCGCTCCGAGTAGTCGATCAGCTCCTCGAACACCCGCTCGACGACCTCGATTCCGTAGCGTCCGCACAGTTCTTCGAAGCGGCTTCGTCCCTTCTCGTTGGCCGCCATCTGTGCCCGCAGGTCGCCGATGCGTTCCTCGGGGGTTCGAACGTTCGCCTTCATCAGTTCTACGATGGCCTCGTTGATCTCTCCTCCAGAGTAGAGTTTGAGCGGTGGTATGATGAAACCTTCCTGGTAGATTTCCGTGCTGGTTCCGGAGATGCTTCCGGGAACTGCGCCGCCGATGTCGGCGTGATGGGCACGGTTCGCGGCGAAAGCACACAGGCGTCCCTCGACGAATATCGGCGTGATGAGGGTCACATCCGGCAGGTGGTTGCCTCCCTGGTGAGGGTCGTTTTGGATTATGACGTCACCGGGCTGAAGCGATTCCCGCGGAAACGCCCTCACGGCCTCGCGGACCGAGTAGATCATGGCCCCGAGGTGTCCCGGCTGCAGCGGGTAGTCTGCCTGGGCGATGATCCTGCAGTCCGAGTCGAACAGGGCCGTTGAACAGTCCTCACGCTCCTTGATGTTGGGCGAATAGCCGGTCTTACGTAGGGTCATGCCCATCTCCTCGGTGATCGAGATGAAGGCATTTCGGAGCACCTGGACCGTCACCGGATCCAGGGGCTCAGTCCTGGTGAAGCGGGGTGATTCATGCATCATCTCGTTGGTGGCGATCAGGTTGCCGTATGAGTCGCTGGCAACGCTGAAGCCCGGCGGAACCAGGGTGGTGGAGACCGTCTCGCTGATAACCGCAGGTCCGGTTATCCTCACCTGGGGCGAAAGCTGGTCTCGGCTGTAGAAGGGGGTGCTCACGAAGTCGAGACCAGGGAAGTAGACCGGGCGTTCTCGGGCGGCGAATCCAGCGGAGGGGGCATCGCCCTCCTTGCGCGGGTGCTGCGGTTTCGGCACCCGACCGTTGACCGACACCCGTAAGTTGATCAGCTGCACGGGCTCTGAGGGTGCAGAATGGGCGTAGGTCCTGTGGTGGGCGCTGTGAAAGAGCTCGGCCAGGGCCTGTGTGCCCGGCCACAGATCGGCGAACCGGGCATCGCCATCCGTATGGGAGAAGGAACCAAGGGTGATCGGGAGCTCGTATGCCTGCCCCATGTAGCGGAGATCGACGGAGAGTTCGCCGCTTATGTCCCCGGGGGCGAAGCCCTCCGCTGTCAGTTCCTGCAGTCCCCTCTCGGCGAGCCGCGTGAATATCTCCTCCAGGTCCTTCGACCCGGCCTCGGCCAGGGGGGTGATGTATGACTGGACGAAGTCGTGCTTCACGTCCGCCGTGAGAAGTCCCATCGCAGACAGGACTCCCGGACCCCGGGGGATGAGCACCCGGGGGATCGACATCTCCTGGGCCAGGCGCAGTGCGTACAGCGGGCCCGCTCCTCCGAAGGCGACGAGGGTGAAGTCCCTGGGATCATGGCCCTTCTCCACCGAGATGACGCTCACCGCCCGCTTCATCTCCGATATCGCAACGTCCACCGCCCCCTGGCATGCCTCCTCCACAGAGACACCCATGGGGTCGGCGATCTCGGTGAAAAACACCTCGCGTGCAGCCCGGTAGTCAAGGGAAATCTCTCCTCCCAGCGCAACGTTGGCATCGAGATGTCCGAGAATCAGGTGGGCATCGGTGAGGGTAGGCTTTTTGCCTCCCCGGCCGTAGCATGCTGGACCGGGGTCAGCCCCCGCGCTTTCGGGGCCGACCCTGAGCCCGCCGGCCGGATCCAGCGCCACGATGCTCCCGCCTCCCTGCCCGATGGTGTTGATCTCGATCATGGGAGTGCGGACCGGGTAGCCCCCGATCTTGCTCTCCGGGGTAACGGAGGGTCGGCCATCGGCTATGAGGCTGACATCCGTGCTTGTACCCCCGATATCGATGGTCATGATGTCAGAGACGGGTTCATCTGTGCCCGCCCGGGCCACGTGCCGGGCGCCCATGACGCCCGCAGCGGGTCCGGAAAGGAGCGTGTACACGGCCCGTTCGCCCGCCCCGCGGGCGGTGGTTATGCCTCCATTGGACAGCATCACCCCCAGGGGTGCACGCACGCCGGCCGCTGCCAGGGCCTCCTCGAGACGACGCAGGTATCTGTTCATGACCGGCCTCAGGTAGGCGCTGATGACCGTGGTGCTGGTCCTCTCGTACTCGCGGAATTCCGGCAGAATATCCGAGGAGAGGGTGACCTCTGCGGCGGGGTGCAGTTCGGAGACAATCTCCCTGATCCTCTGCTCGTGGTGGGGATCAAGATAGGACCCCAGGGTGCAGACAGCCACCGACCGGATGTCCTCGGCCCTCAGGTCTTCCGCCGCGGCGACCACGTCCTCCTCGTGCAGGGGCTGCACTTCGCCGTACCCGTAGCATATGCGGCCCCTCACGCCGAGCCGATGCCTTCTCGCCACCAGGGGTACAGGGGGCTGGAGCTGAAAATCGTATATCGGGTCGTCACCGGGGAGGCTGGAGCGGTTCTGCCTCCTTATCTCGAGCACATCCTCGAATCCCCGCGTGGTGACGAGGGCGGTCCGGGCACCCTTTCCCTCGAGGAGGGCGTTGGTGGACACCGTCGTTCCCTGCACCATCCTTGATATGCTGGCCGGAGCTATTCCGTACTGCCGCTGAACCTTATGAAGTGCATCTATGACTCCCTGTTCCGGGTCTGCCGGGGTGCTGGGAACCTTGGCGAACAGGATCTCGGACCCAGTGACCACGGCCACGTCGGTGAAAGTGCCGCCGATGTCCACTCCGATCATAGTCTCGGTCGCTTCGCGTGCCTTTCCTTTCATGGATCACCCTCCGATGGTCTCAAGATCACTTACATGAGATTCGGGACGGACGGGCGATTCTCCTTGTGAGGGCGTCCGGGCGGGTGCACGGCGCCGGTGGGGGAGGGGTTACGGCTGAGAGGGAGTGCGCCACCTCGGGGGGAAGAGAGGAGCACGGCCCGGCTCAGGGCGGCCCTGATTCCCCAGAAACAGGTGCCGGATAGCGGGGGTGGAAGAGATCAACGACCCCGGGTGTCGTCGAGGGCGACAGGCGGCCGGTCATATCCACGACGAGCGAACAGCAGCCCCCCACCCAGTCAGGGTCGTACTCGTCGTGAGCAACAGCCAGGACCACGCAGTCCTGGCCAGAGAGCATCTCCCGGCGGAGGGGAATTCTCTCCATCTCGCTTCCATCGACGTGGAGCTCGTGGATGAAGGGATCATGGTAGGTGACCTGTGCACCGCATTTGGACAACTCATCGATCACCGAAAGGGTGGGTGATCCTCTCACGTCATCGACGTTTTGTTTGTAGGTTACACCGAGGAAGGTGATGGCGGCTCCGGGCAGGCTCCTGCCCCTGCATGCCAGCTCCTCCTTGATCCTTTCAACCGCGTACCCCGGCATGGCCTGGTTGATGCGCCGAGCCGTCTCCGCCAGGGCGGCGGGTGCTCCGGTGCTATCCGCCCAGTGGGAGTAGTAGACGCTGTCCACGGGGATGCAGTGGCCGCCCACGCCGTGGCCGGGATTGAATGCCTGGAATCCATAACCCTTGGTTGCCGCGGCCCGTATGACCTCGCGAACGTCGATGCCCGCCTCGCGGCAAACCTGGGCCATCTCGTTCACCAGGGCTATATTGACGTCACGGTAAGTGTTCTCCAGTAGCTTGGCCATCTCGGCCACCGCCGGCGAGTCCACGAAAACGGTGATAATGCCCAGCTGTCGGTAGAAGAGATCGGTTAGTGATCTGCACTCTGGGGTAACCCCCGAAACGATCCTCGGGACGCTCCGCAGATCACCGGATTCGCCGCCGGGATCACTGCGTTCCGGTGAGAAACCGAGGTAGACGTCCCGGCCGACTTTCCGACCCGCCGCCGCAAGGCGGGGGAGGATCTCCCCTTCCGTTGTGCCGGGCTCCACGGTGCTCTCCACGATGATCAGCTGCTTTTCCTCGGGGGGATGGGCCGCCGCTGCCTCGATCGCGGCAGCCAGGGCGCCGTAGTCCGGCTGATGATCGGACAGCGGGGTCTGAACGCAGATCACGACGACGTCCAGGGGGGGAGCGTCACGGTGGTTTTGCACGATGGTGAGTCCTCCCTGCAGGGCATCGCGCAGCTGTTCATCCCTGATGCTGACTGTGTGTGAAAGACCCTGGTTCAGCCTGCGCTTCTTCTCAACGTCCGCCTCTATGCCGAAAACCCGGTATCCGCGCTCGGTGCAGAGCACCGCCAGGGGCAGGCCCACGTACCCCAGCCCCACGATCGCCACGCGAGCGGACCGGCAGGGGATTCTATCGCGCATCATGCGCCTCCCTTTACGACCCGAGATGTCTAACGTCCTCTACATAATACTTGCCGCGGACTCATCACGTGTGTGCATCGCCCGGCGGCAGCCTGCATAGCGTGTGAGTACGAAGACGGGGGGAAGACATTGCACTACCTGGTTACCGGCGGCGCCGGTTTCATCGGATCTCATCTCGTTGAGCGCCTTCTCAGCCAGGGCCACCAGGTGAGCGTCCTCGACAACCTGAGCTCGGCGATACCCCGGCGGCTCGAGGCGGGCGGTGCCCGACTCGTCACCGGCTGCGTGACGGATCGGCAGCTGGTTTCATCAGTGGCCTCCCGATGCGAAAGGATCATCCATCTTGCGGCGGTGGTCGGGGTGAGGAAGGCTATGGCGGAGGGCATTGAAACGCTCAGGGTCAGCTATCTCGGTACGGAGTGCGTCCTGGAGGCAGCGACGCAGCTTGGCTGCCCGGTCTTCATAGCCTCTTCATCCGCGGTCTACGGAAAGATCAGCCGGGAGGCGGTTTCCGAGGACGATGACGGTGTGGTGGGCACTGCCGGCAAACCCAGCTGGCTGTATTCCGTGGGTAAGCTGGTGGAGGAGCATCTCGCGATGGCTTACTTCCGGGAACGTGGTGCTGACGTCAGGATCGGACGCTTCTTCAATGTCATCGGCCCGTACCAGCGCGGTGACTACGGCATGGTGGTGCCTGTGTTTGTGACCCGGGCCCTGCAGAACGAGCCCCTGGTAGTGTACGGGACGGGCAGGCAGACGAGGACCTTCGTGCACATCGAGGATGCTCTTGACGGTCTCCAGCTGGTCATAGAGCGGGGGGACGCGGGCGGCATCTACAACATAGGGGGCACAGAGGAGATCAGTATACTGGATCTGGCCCGCAGGGTGCTTCAGCTGACAGGCTCCTCCTCCCCCGTGCAGCTGGTGCCCTTTCACGTGGCCTTCGACCGCCATTTCGAGGAAACGCCCCGCCGAAAGCCGGATATAAGCCGTCTCTGCGGCCTGGGCTATTCGCCCCGGCGTGATCTCGACCGGGCAATATCGGACATCATCCGTCACCACCGCGGGGATCAGGACCGCTGATGCCTCGTCATCGCGGCCCATAGATTCCGCTCCCGGCAGGGGACGACCCCGGCCTGGCAGAAGTACTCTTCACCAACCGAGAGAGGAG
>PWUB01000229.1 GCA_003563755.1 Clostridia bacterium | reverse complement strand
CCGAGCACTGAAGCGGGATTCCCTCCGCCTCGGCCACCTCGACCACCAGGTCTCTGAGCTTGAGATTGGGTATCATGCTGGCATCATAGTACAGAAGGGATGGGCCTCCGCCCAGTTGGTCGGTCGCCTCATCATCCTTGACCCCGGGGACATCCCCGGCGATGCTGACCTCGAGGGCGATGCCCACATCCGGCTTCACCATCTCCACGCTGGTGCTGGCGCCCCGGAGCCCCACTTCCTCCTGGACCGTGCCGACGCCTACCACGGTATTGGGATGGGACTCGCCGGTGAGCCGGTGCAGAAGGTCGACGAAAAGAGCACATCCTATGCGGTCGTCCCAGGCCTTGCTCATCAACAGATCCTCGTCTCCCATGGCGGTGAACGGGCTGAAGGGGATGATGGGGTCGCCGATCCGCACCCCGAGTTCCTTCTCCGCATGCTCCCGGTCCCTGGCACCTATGTCGATGAACATCTTCCTCTTCGTCACCAGTTTCTTGCGTTCCTCGGCGTCCAGGATGTGCGGGGGCTTGGATCCGATCACCCCGGGCAGGTCGCCGCGTCGAGTCCTGACGACCACGCGCTGTCCCAGCAGAACCTGGTCCCACCAGCCGCCGAGGGTCTGAAACCTCACGAAGCCGTCATCGGTGATGTGCCGCACCATGAAGCCGATCTCGTCCATGTGCCCGGCGAGCATTATGCACGGTCCGTCCCCGTCTCCGATTTTACGGAACAGGACGCTGCCGAGGCCGTCGTACTCGGGCTCTGCCACTCCGTCCAGCCAGCGGACCAGGCAGTCCGCCACTTCCTCCTCGTACCCGGGGACCCCGGGCACCTGGGTCACTTCTTCGAGCAGTCTCAGCCGCTCATCTCGTTTCAGTTCTGCCAATGGTATCCCTCCCAGGATCAGTGCAGATCGGCCGAGAAGGCGCAGGCAACGGCGTGGGCCGCCGCTGAGGAAGCCAGCACCACCGGCAGCTCCACCGCATCAACCACCACCCCGCGCATCTCGGGTGTGTACCCCATGCAGTCCATTACAATCATAGTCGCTCCCGCCCGGCGGAGCGAGTGGGCCCGCCGGGACAACAGCCCCTCGTCTTCAGCAAGGGCGTAGGGCGAAGCGGTCTCGGTGACCACCTCCAGGCCCTCCCTCTTCCAGCATCCCCCAACCGTCTCCTCCTGACTCCGGTGCGGTACCAGTACCCCCAGGGGCCCCTCCCCGTGAAGGGCACACACCAGGCCGGTGAGCACCCGGCGCGGAAACACCAGCCGGACCCCGGGAACGTGAAGATCGAATTCTCCCGTGCACAGCACCAGCACCGTCCGACAGCCCTCCCGGGCGAGGTGGCAGGCAGCACCAGCGACCAGGTCCCCGGTGCGGTGGTGGTCTATGACCACCTCGCGCCCGTCGGAGAGACGGGTCACCAGGGCTTCGCCCCCGTCGCCCGGACGAAGGGACGCTATCTGTCCCTCCGATAGACCATCAAGCGCTCCCCTCTCCAGGATCTTGAGTCCCTCGCCCCACACCCGGGTCATGGGACCCAGGACATCGGGGCGCGGCGACTGTCCTATGGTGACCGCTCCCAGTACGTGTTTCAAACCAGTCTCACCCCGATCAACTCCTCGCATCGTCGCAGGTGCGCCAGGGAAAGCGCTCCCGCCCCCAGTATCAGGTGCCGTCGATCAACGATGAGCACGTGTACTCCGCTGCCCTCGCGGACGACCAGCTCCGCCGATGTGAGCGGGACGCCGTCGGCGTCGAAGAGGACTACGAGGTCGGGGAAGGTCGCAGCCCGCTGCCCATCCACCGACAGGGCCATGTACTCGTTGAGAATAGCTACGTCAGCAGCACCGTGTTCCAATCGAATCCTCGCCGATCCCACGTCGAACCCACCGTGGGTATCCAGCTGCACGGACTCAAGCACACCCGAGCCGAGGTGTTCGCCCCCGAGAACCTCTGCCACCGCGGTGATCCGTGAGGCTCCATCGGCGGGCGCCCCGTACCAGGTGCGCCCCACCTGCAGTGCCCGGCTGATGCCCCCGGGAGCTCCCTGCCTCATGGCATATTCCGCGGCGACCGGATTGCGGGCGACCCCCACCAGGCCCCCGGCCCCCACCGCCGCCTGCCGGATCATGTCCGAGGCGGCACCCAGGGCTCCACGGACCACCACTTGTAGGCGTCTCTCATTCCCCGGCCGCCCTCCCACCGCCGCCTGAAGCGAGGTATATCCAGGGTGATCCTCCAACCCCATCGCTCCCATTATGCCCAGGGGATGAGCACGGCCGTTACAGGGCAGGTCCACCAGGGGCAGATCGAGCATCGATGCCTGCAGCCAGCCGTTCACAGTGGCCACCGCCCCGTTTTCGTTGCTGATGAGGCCCACCGACGGGGCTCTGAGCCCCGAATCCATGTTCTCGAGAACGAGCTGCACCGCCTTCGTGAGGTCGGCACCGTCGATGTGAGCACCGGGGGCAGCGGGTGCCCCGACCAAAGAACACGTGATCAATACCAGATCCCTCCGGACCGCATCTTCGGCGGAGAGCATCCGCACGGCAGCATCCGCCACCGCTTCCTCCACCAGGGCATGACCCATCTCGCGGCTTCCTCCACCGCCTCCCCCGAGGATGGCACCACCCATGACCGCGGAGGACCCGTCCTCCCCTGTGAGCATCGTGTGTTCGGCCATGATCATCGACTCCATTCACTAGAGCGTTCGCCACCGGAGAATGACAACCCTGCCTCCGCATCAACATCGCCCGCGTCAGCATACACATGAGCGGGGGGAGAAGGCATGTGCAGGACGATTATCCCGGGACTTGTGACCGCACTCCTGGTTGCCGTCCTCCTGGTGGCCGGCGGTCCCGCCGCGCCTGCCGGACAGGATGAGCCCGCACCGGAGGGTGAGCTGGTGGTGGCCGTGCCGTCCCTTGTGCGCAACCTGTTTCCCCTATCGGCAGCAGATCCCGTAACCCGCCTGGCCACGTCGCTGATCCATGAACCCCTCGCCCGCTACGACACCAGCGGAGGCCTGGAGCCCGTGTTGGCCACCAACTGGTACACCAATGACGGCGGAGAAACCTGGATAATCCACCTGCGGCCCGAGGCCAGGTGGCACGACGATACCCCGTTCACGGCCGCGGACGTGGTGTTCACGTACCAGCTGGCAAAGAAGGGCGGGGAGCTGCCCTTCCCAGTCACCCCCCTCTTCGATGAGCTCATCACCGTTCAAGAGCTTCACGATCACAAGATAATGCTGACCCTGCGCCGGCCCCGGGTGACCCTGCCCGAGTTAATGACCGTTCCCATCGTTTCAGAACACTGGGTGTCAGAGCACGGCACCTGGGGATACAACCACAATCCCATGGGCACCGGACCTTACCGGCTGGAGAGGTGGAGGGCTCACACCGCCTGTACTTTCAGTGCCCACGAGGCATACTGGCGGGCCCGTCCCCGCCTGGCCAACATCGAGCTGGTCTTCCTCGAGGATCCGGATCTGCGCAGAAGAGCCGTGCAGACCGGGTACGCGCACTGCGCCGTCGACCCCTCCGACGGGCCTGACACCGAGGTGATCGCGGTGACCGACGTGGTATACCTGGCCATGCCCGCCGAACCCCCGTTTTTGGCCTTCAGCGCGGCCAGGCGTGCGGTGGAGGTCACCCTGCAGCGGGAGTTGAGGAAAGCACCCCCGGGCCTCCCCGCCACGGGGCCCTGGCCCCCCGACTCTCCCCTGCACCGCCCCGAGGAGGATCTGGACCTGGACCTAGACCCTTCCCTCCTCCTCGACGAGGCAGGATGGACCTGGGGCAGCATGGATGCCTTGAGGAGCCACGAGTCGGGCGAAAAGGCCCAGTTCTCGGTGCTCACTCCCGCCTGGGAGGCCTTCCCCGAGCTTGCCACCTGGGTCGAGGTGGTTCTCAAGGAGATCGGAGTGTCCGCAATGCCGGATACCGTCACCCTGGCGGAGATGGAGACACGGCTCGGCGACAGGGACTACGGGGCCGCCCTGGTGCAGGTGAGGGTGGGACCAAACCCCGACCTGAGTCACCTTCTGTCCAGCTCCGCAGCGGTGGCCGGCGGATACAACGATGCCCGCTACG
This sequence comes from Clostridia bacterium, assembly GCA_003563755.1. Next base: position 4,234 of record PWUB01000229.1, on the reverse strand, counting down.
AGAGCCCGCCGATGGACCACCTGCTGAGGTCCTTCAACGAGGGATGGGTCCAGGAGGACGCCGACCCGGCCGAGGAGATGTGGAGGGTGCTGGCGGAGGAGGTGCCGGCGGCGTGGCTTTACTACCCGGAGACCACCGTTCTCTACGGCGGCCTGGTGGAGAACGTGCGGTGGCTGCCGGGACCCCTGCTGGCGAACCCGGAGGCGATCAGGGTACTCGATCCAGGTGGTGGCGACTGATGCCCACGGCCTCGATGAAACCCCCCGGGAGTGTCCCGCCGCGATCCCGCAGGATCCCGGGTCGTCAGTACCGAAGATGACTGTGGTAGAATCAACACAGCACGGGTGCCCGGCCCGGATCGGGGCGCCCTCAACGGGGAGGAACACTCATGGATGAAAGGCCGTGGGGCATAGTACTGATCGGTTACCTCTACCTCCTCAGCGCCGTGATGGTGCTGCTGTCGGTGGTCCTGGGTACCGAGTGGGAACTGGGGATGGCCCTGAGATTCGGAGTACCTGGTGTTCCGGAGCACATCGTGAGGATCGCTGTTTCTCTGTTTTCCCTGGTCATGGTCACCGGCTACCTCCGGCTGGAGAAGTGGGGGTACTGGGTGGTGATGGGCTACTCACTGGTCTACCTCGTCATCAGCGGGAACCTGCTGCTCACCACGGAGTACACCCAGCCGTTCCTCGGCAACGCTGCCTGGGCGGCTTTCACCCTTGCCTATACCTACGCCAAGCGGAGCCACTTCACCACCGGGGATGAACCGGGGTAGAACGCCGCATTCGAGACCCCGAAGGCTCTCTCACCGCCTGCTGGAAAGACCCGGATGCCCCATTGGTGGGCAGGGCCACCGGAGCCGGGCGGGCCGCACCCTCTGATCCAGATCGCATTCAGGTATCAACCGACCCGGCTCCTCAGGCAGCTGCGTATCTCCCTAAAGACTCCCCCTCACCTCCAGTGACCACTCGATGGTAAGGCCGGCCTCACTCCTCCTCGTCGTGAGGTGCCGCGTCCCCCGCCATCTGGGCCAGGGTACTGTTGACGTTCGATGTGTGCTCGGATATCCGGAACACGACCATGATGATCTCGAGCGCAACCCGGGCGTATACCACCGACAGCAGGAACACCAGGGGCCCGATTATCAACAACATCACTGCACCCCAGCCGGGGGATCCGTAGAATGCACCTATGACGAGAATGAGGTACATTATGCCTGCCATAGCCACCGACAGCATGTAGAGGAACCTGATTATCTTCGCCGTTATGAAGTGCCGAAAAGAGAAATCGAACAACGCGCCGAACAGTCCTTTTGCGTCTTCCTGGTTCACTTCACCCATCTCCCCTCTGAAATGTCGCCGTGACCAGCCCTCGGTCAGGTACCTGGATAACCTGAGGCATCGCCGGGCGTCCGACGTGAAACGCCGAAAACCGTGCGGGTCGTGTCTCCGGGCGTCCTGCATCGACCGAAGTTCGGACCAATGTCTGCCTCTTATAGCTGTTATTCGCCATAAAGAGGCCCAATCCCCCGGCACAGCGAAAGTCGATCGCACGGGATGGGGTGAGAATCCCGCGTAGGCCCCGTGCGCACCGCAGAACCGCAGAGAATTGCAAGCAGGACGGTTGATATATACTGAACACACCCATCATTATGTCCAACCTAATGCTTGACTTCTGTGCATCCATTACTTAATATGAATGCTGGGGATCGGGCAGGGTGCCTTCACCCCACCCACGAGCTGACCCTGGGAGGCGACAGTGTGTCTGACACATCAGGATTCGCATACACCATCCGCCGACTTTCGAAGATCTACCTGCCCGCCCGGGTGCAGGCCAACAGGGAGATAAGCTTCGACGTCCCACGGGGCGAGATCTTCGGTATCTTCGGTCCTAACGGTGCGGGCAAGACCACCCTCGTCAAGCAGATGGCGGGCCTTCTGAGACCGACCTCGGGAGAGATCCACCTCTTCGAGAGAGACGCGGTCCGAGACCCGGACCTCGTGCCAACGACGGTATCTTACTACGGACAGAAGGTCCTGGCCCTTCGTGCTCACAGGGTGAGAGAGGTGATCATGCATACTGCCGTCCTGAGGGGCGAATCCACGGCCGATGCCCGGCGCATCACCGAGGAGCTTATCGAGAAGTTCGACCTCGGGCACATAGCGGACCGCATGATGTTGAAGCTGTCGGGGGGACAGCAGCGGCAGGCGGCGCTCCTGGCCAGCCTGGCGGGGTACCGGCCGGTGATCATCCTCGACGAACCGACTAACGAACTCGATCCCTCCATGAGAAAGAGGGTCTGGGACCACCTCTGGACGATGAATGCAGACAGGGGTACCACGATCATCCTGGTCACTCACAACGTTCTGGAGGCGGAACAGGTGGTGGAGCGGGTGGCCATCATCGACAGGGGCATCCTGGCGGCCCTGGGAACACCGGGTGAATTGAAGAGACGGGTGGACTCCTCGGTGCGGGTTGAGGTGCGACTCAAGCACGGTTGCGACGACGGACGGCTCGGCGGCATTGCCGGGGCCGTCAGGATCAGGGAGGGCCGATACCGCATCACGGCCCACCGAGACCGGGCCGAGAGCCTCTTCCGGAGCGTCCTGGGCAGCGTCGGCATGCGTCGCCTCGATGACTTTCGGTTGATCACCCCCAGCCTCGAGGATATATACCTCCGGTACACAAGAGAGCAGCATGACGGGGAGGCGGGAACCCAGTGAGGAAACACTACCGGGACTTCTACTGGCTCTTGCGGGGTGAACTGTACGCCCTGAGGTTCATGTGGTTCTGGTACCTCATACTCATGGCGCTGTCACCCCTGCTGAACCTGTTCCTGCTGTACATGTTCGGGGGGCGTGGAGACCCCCGGGCGACTTTCTTCGCCGTGACGGGCAGTCTCGCCCAGGGAATGACCGTGGCCTCCATGCTGACCCTCGGCCAGAACATAGGAAGCCTCAAGGACCAGAACGCCTTCGAACACTACGCCACCCTTCCGATATCGAAGGTGACCTTCCTGTTGGCCACCACGACCAGGGCCATGCTGTGCAGCCTGCCCTCTTTCGTGATCATCTTCGCCGTGGGCCTCACTGTCCTGGGCCTGCCCCTGAGCCCCAACGCCCTGCTGATCCCGGTGATAATCGTGGCCAGCTACTCCCTCGCGGGGCTGGGGGCCTTCATCGGCTTCTTCAGTCCCACGGGGCAGACTGCGGGCATGGCCACCCAGGTGCTGGCGGGGCTGATGTCCACCCTCGCCCCGGTGTACCTGACCCTCGAGCAGCTCCCGCAGTTTCTGCGGGCCACCGCCTTCGCCGTTCCCACGACCTACGTGGCCAGGGCGCTGCGTGCCGCCCTGTCGGGGCCGGTGACGACCGCCCTGCTGACGGACCTGGCCGTGCTCACCGTCTTCACCGTGGGATCACTGTGGCTGGTGACGAAGAAGCTGGACTGGCGGGAACAGCGCTAGGCACGGTGAGGACCAGCGCCGGCAGCGGTGGGAATGTCAGATCCCTTTTCCCGCCGACTCGGTACCGCGCTACGTCCTGAGGGTGGGATCGAGGATGTCGCGCAGGCCGACCCCCAACAGGTTGAAGCCGAGGACGGTCCACACGATGGCCAGGCCGGGGAAGACGGATATCCAGGGCGCGAGTTCGATGTAGCTGATGCCCTCGTTCAGGATGACGCCCCAGTCGGGGGCCGGCGGCTGGGAACCGAGCCCCAGGAAGCTCAGGGAGGTGGTGGACAGTATGGCGTTGGGAAGCGACAGGGTGGTCAGGACGATGATGGGCGAGAGAATGTTGGGCAGGATGTGCCTGCCGATGAGCCTGAAGTTGCCCATGCCCAGGGCGCGGGCCGCCTCGACGAAGGGTCGGTTCTTCACCGACTGGGTCTTGGACCGTACCACCCGGGCCAGCTGGGCCCAGGACACCACCGCAATGGAGATGATCACGTTGTCCAGGCTGGGCCCCAGGACCATTACTATGGCCAGGGCAAACACGATGACCGGCATGGACCACGTCACGTCGGTGACGTAGGAGATAACGCTGTCGACGTATCCTCCCACGAACCCGGCGACGAGCCCCATGAACATCCCGATCACCGTCTGGATCACCACCACTATGACACCGACCCTGAGGGCGATCCGGGATCCGTAGATGACCCGCGAGAAGACGCATCTACCGAACTGGTCCGTTCCCAAGAGAGCCCCCGGACCCGGTGGCTGCAGGGTGTTGGT
>PWUB01000158.1 GCA_003563755.1 Clostridia bacterium | reverse complement strand
CGGGAGGCGCCCCTGCCGGTCCATCCCTCCTCGACCAGGGACATCGCCATCGTCCTCGAGGAGAAGATCAGCCACGCCCGGACCAGGCGCACCATCGAGGAGGCGGGGGGAGACCTTCTCGAGGATGCCCGGCTGTTCGACGTGTACCGGGGCGAGCAGGTGGGAGAGGGGAAGAAGAGCCTGGCGTATCACCTGACCTACCGGGCCCCCGACCGCACCCTGCAGGAGGCCGAGGTCGAGGAGCGCCACGGACGGATCCTGGAGGCACTGGAGGAGAAGCTCGACGCGGCACTGCGCTCGTGATACCGGTGGGGGGGTTGATGAGGTGGCGCTGATAAGGCTGGAAGGGGTCGGCAAGCACTTCGGGGGTGAGACCCTGTTCGAGGATGTCTCCTGCATCATACAGGGGGATTCGAGGATCGGGGTGGTCGGCCAGAACGGTGAGGGCAAGACCACCTTGCTCCGCATAATCTCCGGTGACCTCGCGATCGAGGAGGGGCGGGTGACAAGGTACGGGGATCCCGATGTGGCGATGCTGGAGCAGGATCCTGTCTTCGACGGGGAAGCTAGCCTGATGGAGGCCGTCATGGAGTCCTTCGGGGAGCTGTTGGACATGCAGAGGCGCCTGCGCCGCATGGAGGATGCCATGCCCGGGGCCCCAGACGATGCTGAGAGGGAGCGGATCCTCCGTCGGTACGGATCCCTCATGACCACCTTCGAGGACCGGGGCGGCTACGACATGGAGGCCAGGGCCCGGGAGACGCTTTTGGGCCTGGGTTTTTGCACTGCGGATCTCGACAGGAAGGTTCACACCTTCTCCGGCGGCGAGAAGGTGCGCCTCGCCCTGGCCCGGCTGCTGCTCGGTGAACCGGACGTACTGCTCCTGGACGAGCCCACCAACCACCTGGACCTGGGCGCCACCGAGTGGCTCGAGGAATACCTGGTGGGCTACCGGGGGGCCCTGCTCCTGGTCTCGCACGACCGCTACTTCCTGGACCGGGTGACGTCGGAGACCCTGGAGGTTCACCGCGGCCGAATCGAGAGCTACCCCACCAACTATTCCGGCTATCTCGAGGCCCGCGAGGAACGCCGCCGGCGGCGCATGCAGCAGTACGAGCGCCAGCGGGAGGAGATCGAGCGGCTGGAGGCCTTCGTCCGCCGCTACAAGGCCGGACAGCGCAGCCGCGAGGCGAGGAGCAGGCAGGGCAGGCTGGACCGAATGCAGCGCCTGGAGCCGCCGCCGGACTACGACGGGGGAATGAGGCTGGAGTTTCCCCTCAGCCGCGCCAGCGGGAGAGACGTTTTGGCCGTCGAGGACCTGCAGATCAGAAAGGGCGGCCTCAGGGTGTGTTCTGGTGTGAACCTCAGAGTTTACCGGGGAGACAGGATAGGGCTGTTGGGGCCCAACGGCTCCGGCAAGACCACCCTCCTCAGGGTGCTGATGGGACTGGAGGAACCGGTGAGGGGCTCGCTGACGTGGGGTACGGGGGTGGAGCCGGAGCACTTCCCCCAGGACCTCAGCGGTCTCGACGACGAGAAGACGGTGCTGCAAGAGATGTATTCCCGCCATCCGGACCTGGGCCTGGGGGGAGCCCGGGAGTACCTGGCCGGCTTCGGCTTCTACGGAGAGGATGTGTTCAACCCGGTCGGCACCCTCAGCGGGGGCGAGCGGACCCGGCTGCTTCTGGCCGGCATCGCCCTGGGGGACGCCTCCCTCCTGTTCCTCGACGAGCCCACCAACCACCTGGACCTGGATGCCCGGGCGGACCTGGAGAGGGCCCTCACCTCCTACGGGGGAACCGTGGTCTTCGTCACCCACGACCGGTACTTCCTCGACCGGGTTGCCCGGAAGCTGTGGGTGCTTATTGGCGGGGAACTGGAGACCTTCGAGGGCAACTACTCCGAGTACCTGGAACACAGCCAGGCACGGCAGGATGAGGGGGGCCCAGACCCGGAGCCCACGGACCGGGGGAAGGGCAGCCAGGAGCCCGGGCCGGCACCCTCGCCCCGGCCGCAGGTCGAGGTGGGTGAGCTCGAGGAGCGGATCACGGCCCTGGAGGAGCGCGTCGATGAGCTGAACGAGCTGCTCACCGATCCCGACTCCTACGCCCAGGGCCGGGGTCGAGAGCTGGCCCTCGAGTACCGCCAGGTCCAGAAGGAGCTCCGCACCCTCTACCGGCAGTGGGAAGAGGCCGCCGAGGTGATGGAGGAACAGCGGGGCGAATCGTAGAAGGATCAAGATAAATCCCACAACGGGAGGTGAGCGGGCGGGATCACCACGTTCCCACAGAAACATGAACGAGATCAAGACGGATATTTTCAACCGCACCTATATCCTGCGGGGGGAGAAACCCGCCGCCGAGCTGCGGCGGGTGGCGCGCGAGGTCGACTACCGGATGAAGGAAGTCTCCGAGCAGGCACCCACCCTGGACATCACCCGGACGGCGGTCCTCACGGCCCTGAACCTGGCCGAGGAGTACCTGGAGCTGCAGGAGCGCTATGACCGCGTCGTGAAGATGCTCGAGGATGAGCACCGGCGCCGGGAAGAGGGCGATGAACCCGAGGAGTCGGTCATACCCATGAGGCGGGGCAAGGATGAGGCCCGGGAAGAAGAAGGGAAAGGGCAGTGAACTACGAGGCCCGAAACGTGGCCCGCGCCTTCGAGGACATAGCGTCCCTTCTGGAGATAGGCGGGGTGGATCCCTACCGGGCCGCCGCCTACCGCCGGGGCGCACGGGGCGTGCTCGGTGAGGGCGACCGTCTCGAGGAGCTGCTGGAACAGGACAGGCTTCAGAGCATCCGGGGTATAGGGCCCGCCCTGGCGGGGAAGATCAGGGAGATAGTGGAGACCGGCCGCTGCGAGTACCTCGAACGCCTCGCCGAGGAGGTTCCCAGGTCGGTCCTCGAGCTGCTCCGCATCCCGGGCCTCGGGGTCAGGACGACGGCCCGGATATACCAGGAGCTGGGCGTGAGCAGCCTCGAGGAGCTGGAGGAGGCGGCCAGGGAGAAGCGCCTCAGGAGAATAAGGGGCATCGGGGCCCGTACGGAAACCTCCATCCTGGAGGGTGCCCTGAAACTCAGGACACACCAGCCGGGTCTGACCCTGGACTGGGCCCACGCCCTCGCCGTATTGCTGCGGGAGGCCGTGGGCTCCTGCAGCGGAGTCTGTGATGTCTTCCCCGTCGGTGAGCTGCGCCGGCGCGCCGCCCTGGTCAGGTGCCTGGAGATGATCGTCGTGTCCGAAGCTGATGTTGAGCTCGACGCCGGATCCCTTCCGGGGATCACCGCGGTCCGGATGCCGGAGGATCAAGATGGGGGCCGGTGGCCCCGGGTTGATCTGCAGTTCGATGTGGGGATCGCAGGACGGCTCCACCGCGTACCGCCCGAGGAGGTCGGAATCGCCTCCCTTCTTCTCACGGGAAGCGCCGCTCACCTGGGGGAGCTGCAGACCCTGGGTTTCGATGCCGAGGACGCCCACCGAGGAGTCTCCGAGGAGGAGATTTACCGCTGCCTCGGGCTGGATCCCGTGGGTCCCGCCCTGCGGCTGGGCATAGGTGAGGTCCGGGCCTCGCAGAAAAAGGAGCTTTATCCCCTGGTGGGGATGGACGACATACGGGGAGATTTGCACTGTCACACCACCTACAGCGACGGAGCGGCGAGCATCGAGGACATGGTGGTTGCCGCCCGGAACCTGGGGTGGGAGTACCTGGCGGTGACGGACCACTCAGCGTCCCTGCGGGTGGCGGGGGGACTCGACGTTGACCGCCTGCGGCAGCAGGGCGCCGAGATCCGGGGACTGCGGGAGAAGTACCCGGGCTTTCACCTGCTGAGGGGGACCGAGGTGGAGATAGCCGGCGACGGTTCCCTGGACTTTCCCGACGAGGTGTTGGAGGAGCTGGACGTGGTGGTGGCCTGCCTGCACATGGGGCTCGACGGAAGCTCCGAACGCCTCACCCGCCGCCTCGTGGCCGCCGCCCGACACCCCTCGGTGCACATCATCGCCCATCCCACCGGGCGCCTGTTGGGGCTGCGCCAGCCCGAGGTGCCCGACCTGGATCTCCTGCTCAGGGTGTGCTCCGAGACGGGCACCGCCCTGGAGATCAACTCGAACCCCGACCGCCTGGACCTTCCCTACAGGTGGGCCCGCAGGGCCCGGGAGATGGGGGTCCTCCTGGCCGTCAATTCCGATGCCCACGCGGGTGGCGACCTCGATATGATACAATATGGCGTTGACTGGGCACAAAAGGCGTGGTGCCGCCCGGAACACGTCATCAACTGTTGGCCGCCCCGCCGCCTCATGCACTGGCTGCGCGAGGGCACAACGGCCGAGGAGGGGTGTTAGTGACCTCATGTGGGGTGAGGGAGAATCTCCTGGAGAATCCACGGAACTGCCGGACCTGAAGGGTCTCACCGAGTACGCCTACGAGCATCTCGGCTTCTACGAGGTTAAAGGCCGCCTGGAGGAACACGCCACCAGCGCCCTCGGAAGGGCCATGCTCCGGCGGTTGGAGCCGTCGGGTGATCCGGAGACGGTACGGGTTCTCCTGGAGCAAACCGCACAGATGAGAAAGCTCATGGCCCGCACCCGGATTCCCCTGGGCGGCCTCAGCGACCTCGGGGAGCTCCTGCGGCGGGCGGCCAAGGGCGCCGTCCTCGATACCGAGGACCTCCTTCGGATATCCGACTGCGTGCGCGCTGCCCGGAAGATGAAGGGGTTCATGTTGAAGCGGCGCGAGGATGCCCCGGACCTGGCCGCCCTGGTGGAGGACCTGGATCCGTCGTCGCACCTCGAGGAGGAGATAGGACGCTGCATCAACGATGATGGGGAGGTCGTGGACACCGCCAGCCGGGAGCTGGCCCGCATCCGGCGCTCCCTGCGCGCCACCTCCGCCAACCTCCGTGCCCGCCTGGAGTCCATGACCAAGAGCAGCGCCACCCGGGATTTCCTGCAGGAACCCATCGTGACCCAGAGAAACGGGCGCTTCGTCCTCCCCGTGCGCCAGGAGCACCGCGGACGCATCGCCGGCATCGTGCACGGTCAGTCTTCCAGCGGAGCCACCGTCTTCGTCGAGCCCCAGGTGGCGGTGGAGCTGAACAACGAGATCAAGAACCTCGGGTCCGAGGAGGAACGGGAGGTCCGCCGCATCCTCTCCGAGCTGAGCGAGCTGGTTCACGGCAGCGTGGATAGGCTGCGCTCAGAGCAGGAGGTGTTGGGCGAGCTGGACCTCATCTACGCCCGGGCGAGCTGGTCCGAGGCCACCGACGCCGTCAGGCCCGAGATCAACACCGACGAGTACGTCCGCCTTGATGCCGCCCGTCATCCCCTCCTGACCGGCGACGTCGTGCCCATAGACGTCGAGGTGGGGGGAGACTTTGACATCCTGGTCATCACCGGTCCCAACACCGGCGGAAAGACGGTCACCCTCAAGACCGTGGGCCTGATGGTCCTCATGTGCCAGTCGGGGCTGCACCTGCCGAGCGGTCCGAAGAGCAGCGTGGGGATCTTTCAGCGGGTGATGTGCGACATCGGGGACGAACAGAGCATCGCCCAGAACCTCAGCACTTTCTCCTCTCACATGAGAAACGTCATCCCCATAGTCCGCACCGCGGACCGGGGGACCCTGGTCCTGTTGGATGAGCTGGGGGCCGGTACGGATCCCATGGAGGGAGCACCCCTGGCGATGGCGGTGCTCGAGGAGCTGCAGTCCCGCCGGGTCAGGACCATAGCCACCACCCACTACAGCCGGCTGAAGACCTTCGCGTACAACCTCGAGGGTGTTCAAAACGCCAGCATGGAGTTCGACCTGGATACCCTGTCGCCTACCTACCACCTCATCATGGGACTGCCGGGCAGGAGCAACGCCCTGGAGATAGCGGGTCGACTGGGCATGCCCCGGGATCTGATAACACGCGCCCGGTCCCTTCTCACCGACGAGGAGGGGAGCGTCGAGGAACTCATCTGTGCCATGGAGAGAGACCGCAGCGAATGGGCCCGACGCAAAGAGGAGGCCCAGGTGGAGGCCTCCGATGCCCGCAAGCTGCGTGAGCGCGCGACCCGTCGGGAGAGGGAGATTCGAGAGCACCAGGACCAGATCATCGAGGAGACCAAGAGAGAGGTGCGCGACCTGCTGGCGGAGGCCAGGCGCGACTCCCGGGGCATCCTGCAGGAGCTGCACCAGCTGGCCGCCGAGCTCAGGCGAGGGGAATTCGTGCCCGCCCGATCCCAGGACGAATCCGGTGACGAGGCGGCCGGACCCGGGGAGGTAATCCGCCGTGCCGAGGCCCTGAGATCGCTGCTGAACTCCCTGGAGAGCAAGATCCTGGGGCACTTCGGGGAGATGACTCCCGAGGCCGAGGATGAACCGCGGCAGACGGACGATGAAGCCGCCCCTCCCGTCGGTGAGCTGCGCCGAGGGATGCGGGTCAGAGTGCGGGAGTGGGACCGGTCCGGCGAGGTGCTGGACGTGGACGAGGAGAGGGGCGAAGTCCACGTGCAGATCGGGGTCATGAAGCTCCGGGTGGCCGCTGCAGACGTGGTTGCCGCGTCGGATGAGGAGGAAGAGACCGGGCCTCCGGTGCAGCTTCGCGACATCGGCCGCTCAAAGCACGAGACCCTGCCCGCTGACCTGGTGGTCCGGCAGCTGAACACGGACGAGGCCCTGTTGAAACTCAGAAAGTACATTGATGATTCGCTCCTGGCCGGCCGCGATACGGTGACCGTCATTCACGGACAGGGTGAGGGCGTTCTCCGGCGGGCAGTCAGGCAGTACCTCGAGGACAGTCCCCACGTCCTGAAGTACCGACGCGGCACCGCCCATGAGGGCGGTGACGGCGTCACCATAGCCACTCTCCGCTGAGGACCCGTGTCCCTACCTCTGTACCACGAAGCGGCCCTGCTCCCCGCGCACGTCGGGGTAGTGCTCACCGCAGTACATCTGGTATATGCCGGCCTGGTTCGGGGTGAAGGTGAGGCGAACGAACTCGCCCTCGGGGACGTCGACATCTATGCCCAGGCCCTCGATCACCAGCCGGTGATCCCCTTCCGACGACGTTACCTCCAGGGTCACGGGCTTGCCCTCTTCAGCGCGCAAAATGGCGGGCAGCAGCAGTCCGGGACTCATGGTCAGCTCCAGGAACAGGCCCTCCGGTTCCTCGAGGGCGCCGTGCACCTGCACGCAGGTCTGGGTGGGGACGGCATCGGCGGCGTCCCAGGGCTGGGGGAGAGTGCGTCCCCTCTCATCGATGATGGGTTCCTCGGGCACCTCTCTATCCACAAAAACCTTCTCGACGGGATGCCCACGTTCCGGGCAGCCGTGCTCGAACAGGAGGTTGGGGTGCTGGCTGCAGACCTCCCGGACCACGTGTACGTCGCATTGCTGGACGGGCTCGGTACCCCTTATGAAAATCTCCCTGCGCTGCATCCCGGTGGGGCAGTTCGGCCCGGGAAGAAGACCCGACTTGATGCAGATGGTCCGCTCTATGATATCCTCAGGCCGCTCGAAATCGACGGGCTCGAGCCCCGCGTGGGCGGCCTCCATTATGTCCTTCCAGATAAGAGGCGGATACAGGCCGCTGGGCATGGACATGCCCACGATGTCGGGGATGCTCTCCGGCTGGTCGAAACCGAGCCAGACCGTCGCCGCGTACTCGGCGGTGTATCCGATCCACCACAGGTCGATGGTGTCGTCGGTGGTGCCGGTCTTACCCGCGGGCGACCATCCCCCGGAGAGTTCGGCCCTCCACCCGGTACCCCAGTTGCTGATCCATCCCGACCTGCTGTCGCTGACGACGCTCTTCAGCATGTCGTTCATAAGGTAGGCGATCCCGGGTGAGACGGCCACCGATCGGGTCGGCTGGTTCTCCTCCAGGACGTTACCGTGTCGGTCCACCACCCTGGTTATGGCGATGGGGTCCGGCCGGATACCCCCCGCTGCGAAGGTGGAATAGGCGAGGGTCAGTTCCAGGGGGGAAACCCCCGTCGTGAGTCCTCCCAGGGCCAGGGCCGGGCCTCTATCGGTCCTGGTGCCCGTCGGTACCAGGCTGGTGATTCCGAGGCGCTCAGCAGCCTCGTATCCCGCCTCCACTCCCACCGCCATCAGGGTGCGGACGGCGGTGACGTTGACCGAACGCCGCAAGGCCTCACGCACGGTGGTCAGACCCCGGTACGCTCCCAGGGGCCATCCCGATTCGGCGTAGTTGCGGGGCACGAAGCGGCTGGTCGTCAGCTCGTATTCGACGGGAGCATCGTCTATGATGGAGGCCGTCGTCCATCCGGCCTCCAGCGCCGGAGTATACACCGCTATCGGCTTGAAAGCCGAACCTGGCTGGCGG